>CBDUGR010000472.1:0-2300 GCA_965366515.1 uncultured Gammaproteobacteria bacterium
CTTGAGATAAACGCGCCTTAACTTCTTTCTCAATTTTCTTGCCCACTTTATTTCTGGCTACCTTCATATTGTACCGTACCTGCAAATTAAGCCAAAACTCAGGTTCAATCCCGAAATATTTGCCAAGCCGAAGCGCTGTGTCTGCAGTGATCTCCCGTTTGCCATGAACAATTTGACTAACCCTGTTTGCCGGCACATTAATGTCTCGTGCTAACTGGTTTTGTGAAATTCGCATCGGTTTAAGGAATTCTTCCAGCAGCACGTCACCCGGTGTGATTGGAGATAGTTTTTTTGCCATATCTTTACCCCTTGTGATAATCAACAATCTC
The DNA here is from genome assembly GCA_965366515.1 of uncultured Gammaproteobacteria bacterium. Taxonomy (GTDB): domain Bacteria; phylum Pseudomonadota; class Gammaproteobacteria; order Pseudomonadales; family IMCC2047; genus JAJFKB01. The sequence goes on from CBDUGR010000472.1 coordinate 330, forward strand.
TACGTCAATGGCATTTTCGCTTTTCCATACAAAACAGATACGCCATTGGTCATTAATTCTGATGCTGTGTTGTCCTTTTCTATTGCCTTTTAACTGTTCAAGTCTGTTCCCCGGTGGAATTCGTAAACTGTTTAGAGAAACGGCAGCATTCAGTACTTCAAGTTTTATTCTCGCTATTCTCGATATACTCCGAAACTTTTTGACATCCAGGTCATTGAAAAGTTTTTCCGTATCTTTGCACTTGAAGGTTTTTATCATAGCTATATTGTATTACGAGTTACGTCATTCGTCAAGTGGAAAAGTTCTAAGTTGTTGGTATGATTTTTAAGCATAACGTAGAGCTGATATGGTTGCCTCTTTGTCAAGAGTAAACACTTCTGCTCTACCCTGTTTTTCTTCAGTGTTCTATAATTCATTTTCCAGCTCATTATCAGAGACGGGGTCATTAAGTTGCGACGGTTGAAACTCTGATATACGCGGGTTGGTTACCGCAGGATTTGGCTACGTCGTGGAGCTGCCTCTATCTAACAGCGGGAGTTTCAGCTTTCTGCTTATTCCCATAGCTCGTACGAGGATTCTCCTGACCGTGACCGCGTCCCTGACAATGAACTGGAAGAGATATCTTATTTTTTGACAGTCTTTCTTTTTTACACCTCAGCGAAAACGGCAATATTTATGCAGCTTGAGGCAATTCATGGGCAATTGCCCAGATAAATCCTGTAAGTTCCCTGGCTATAGCCGTTTTGACGACATTGCTTTTTTTCCCTCTTGCCGTTAATCGGGCAAAACGGCCGCATAATCTGCACTGAGCTTTCCAGGATATCTTGCGGATGGATTCCGGCACTTCTTTCTGGCGCTTGAGGATAGCTCGACTCTTTCTTGCCGGGAGTCGATAAGCCTGGGCAGCTTCAATCAAAGCCTTGCGGACATGACCATTACCGGTTTTGGTAATCGAGCCTCTCTTTACTGTTTCACCACTGGAATGCTCAGAAGGAACAAGGCCAACAAAGGCCATCAGTTGACCGGGACGTTTAAACCTGGTGAAATCTCCAAGTTCGACTGCCAGAGTCGCAGCAACGATCAGGGAAACTCCGCGCAATGCTTGCAAAACCTTGATCAGTTCCGCTAAACCACTCTGCTTTGCTTGGTGCCGTATTTGTTCGGTAAGTCTGTCAACACGTTCCCTGCAATTGTGAATAGCATCAATATATTCCTGGAGCGTAATCTGCTGTGCCGGATGGGGCATGGTAATGTCAGCCAGCCAGTTGAAGTGAGCTTTGGACCATTTGCTTCTTCCCGAAAACACGATATTATGTCGAAGCAAGAAAGCGCCAAGTTGCTGTTTTGCGCTACGATGCGCATTCTGGGCGTCTTTCCGGGCCCGCACCAGATCACGGAGTGCTTCGTCCTCGGAGCTGGGGACATAGACTGCAGTCAGTTCTCCGGCCCGATGATTTCGGGCAAGGGTAATACTATCGCGCCGATCGTTTTTCAGACGAATCCCACTTTTCCGGGGAATAAGAGAAGGCGCTACAACTGTACAGTCAATGCCGTTGCCGGTTAAATGGCGATAAATATAATACCCACAAGGCCCTGCTTCATATACGCATCGAAGCTCAAATCCTTGAGAAACAAGCTTGCGGATAAATTTATCAAGTTGATTCATTTTGTTTTCAATACAGCCATGAAATCTTACTTCACTGTCACGTTCCTGGTCGGCTATTGCTATGGAAATAGAATTTTTGTGGACGTCCAAACCAACATACTTTATTCTCTTTGTCATGACCTGCCTCCTTAATTATGGCTCTGGATTGAAATAATTATTCCAATCTAACCCACGCTTTTAAGGTAGGCAGGTCTTTCTCTCAAGGGCAACCATAATATCTAACCGGCCACCGGAAGGACTTGTTAAACAAGCATATTATGGAATCAGTTTGACGGAAAAAGCTAAGCAGTAGGAATAGTTTCTTT
>CBDUGR010000473.1:0-2291 GCA_965366515.1 uncultured Gammaproteobacteria bacterium
GACCTGTTTGTCTTCCAGATCGATTTGTGAAATATCCAGGTCTTGTTCAGCCTGCTCCCTACGTAACTTATTGACGGATTCTACAGCCCAATCAATAATCGTCAGTGTTCTAAGCCCTAGAAAGTCGAATTTGACCAGCCCAACTTGCTCCACATCATCCTTGTCGTACTGTGTTACCAGGCTGCCGCCCGCCTCATCACAGTATAGCGGGGAAAAATCAGTGAGTTTTGTTGGCGAAATCACCACACCCCCGGCATGCTTTCCGACATTACGCGTCACACCCTCAAGCTTAAACGCCATTTCCATAATCTCTGCCGCCTCTTCACTCTGCTTAACGAAATCGGCAAGCGTCGGCTCCTGCTCCATGGCCTTGCTCAGGGTCATACCCACTTCAAACGGGATCATTTTTGATAGCTTATCCGCCAAGCCATAGGGTTTCCCCTGCACCCGAGCCACGTCCCGCACCACCGCCTTGGCGGCCATGGTGCCAAAAGTGATAATTTGCGAGACAGCTTCTCGACCATAGGTCTGCGCCACATAGTCAATCACCCGGTCACGTCCATCCATGCAGAAATCCACATCAAAATCAGGCATGGATACTCGTTCAGGATTTAGAAATCTCTCAAATAGTAAATCAAACTCCAGCGGATCCAGATCTGTAATATCCAGAGCATAAGCAACCAGTGAACCGGCACCTGAGCCCCTTCCTGGTCCCACTGGAACCTGGTTGTCCTTGGCCCATTTTATGAAGTCCATGACAATCAGGAAATAGCCTGGAAATCCCATCTGAATAATGACATTAAGTTCAAAATTGAGCCGATCGATATAGGTTTGCCGTTGTTGAGGATACTCGTCAGCCGATCGATTGAGTATTTTTTCAAATCTTTTTTCAAGCCCTTCAAGAGACAGTTGACGGAAAAAATCATCCATCGTCATACCCTCTGGAACCGGATAATTAGGCAGATAATTTTTGCCTAATTCGATTTCCAGGTTACAGCGCATAGCAATCTCCAGCGTATTCTCTATCGCCTCCGGAAGATCTGAGAACAGCTCAACCATCTCTTCACTGGATTTGAGATACTGATGCTCGCTATAAAGGCGTGCTCGGCGCGGATCATCCAACGTGCGGCTATCATGAATACAGACTCGAGCCTCATGCGCTTCGAAATCGTCAGAGTGAATAAACCTGACATCATTGGTCGCCACCACCGGCAACTCAAATTGCTCAGCCAATAACAGCGCTCCCTGCAAGTATTGCTGCTCGCCCTCACGACCTGTTCTTTGTATTTCAAGGTAGTAGCGATCAGGAAAAACCCGGCGCCAGAAATCAATACATTCCCGAGCCTGTTTTTGGTTGTTTGACAGCAATGCATGCCCAACATCCCCCTCTCGTGCCCCCGACAAGGCTATCAGCCCTTCGCTATGCTCGGACAACCATTCATATTTTATCAACGCCAAACCTTGTTTCTGTCCCTTAAGGTAAGCCATTGATATCAATTTTGTCAGGTTGGCATAACCTTCCCGGTTTTGCACCAGCAGGGTACATAGCGTCGGTTTAGATTCACCATCAGGATTCTCCAATAATAAATCCGCTCCAGCGATAGGCTTAATACCCGCAGCCACTGCCCTTTTATAAAACTTTACTAATGCAAACAAATTGCATAGATCGGTCACGGCAACCGCAGGCATTCCAAAATCTGAAATAGTTTTGATAAAGGGTTTTACTTTGAGCAAACCATCTCGCAAGGAGAATTCAGTGTGGTTTCTTAAATGGATAAATGATGAAGTCATAATTTCCAATTTAAAGCACTGACCAAACAGCGCCTAGGCTATGAGATGAAAGTTTTATAACAATTTTCTAACCGGTGCAAAAGAACGTCGATGAATCGGCGAAGGACCTAACCGGTGCAAAGCAGCCAGATGGGTGGCAGTAGGATACCCCTTATGTTTGGCCAGCCCATAGCCAGGATAGATTTCATCGAGTGCCACCATCTCGCCGTCTCTCGCTACCTTGGCCAGAATCGACGCCGCACTGATGGCAGGCACCAGGGAATCTCCTTTAACAATCGCCTGAACCGGATACTCCAGACTGGGGCAATGTCTGCCATCAACCAGCACCTGGCGGGGCTCTACGCTCAGGCCCAAAACCGCACGACGCATGGCTAATAGACTTGCCTGTAGTATATTAATTTGATCAATTTCTTCAACTTCGGCACGAGCAATACACCCCCAAATTGCTTTTTCCTTAATCTCCGCTGCCAGCGACTCTCTATTTTTCTATGACAGTTATT
>CBDUGR010000474.1:0-2272 GCA_965366515.1 uncultured Gammaproteobacteria bacterium
TCACGACTGGATAAAGAGTGGTTTCTCGCCAATCACCGCAGCAAAAAACCACCGGCACCCGTTAAACCAACGGTTAAAAAAGCCGATCCCAGCGGCCAGTCGCCCAGCGATATTGTTCATCAGCAATTACAACTGCTTAAGCAAGACAAAGCCCGACTGACCGATCTGGCGGATGCATCCAAACCACTCTGGATTAAGACACGACAGGCACGCCAGGGGATGGGACGCCTGTTCGGTATGGCTATGGGATCAAACGGAGGCAAGCTGCCAGAATGGGAAGTTATCAGCACCGAAAATCATGGCGACAATCAACTTATTATGGTTAAGGCAATCTGGCCCGATCAGCAGACAATCAGACTGTTCCATCGGATTCAGTTTTCCCTGACAAACACGGACAATGGCTGGCGATTATCTGATGCACAGCTACTACGAAATTAGTGTATGCAAGAAAAGGACAAAGAGTATGACTAAAATCGCTTTATGGGTATGGCTTTGCACAATGCCATGCCTGGTTGTGGCAGGTACCAAAAATATCTATCGTGATATAGACCAGGATGTCACCGCGAACGAAAAACAGGCATTTCGGCTAAAACTTAAAAAACAGCAAGGCGTCAAAATGGGGCGCATGGCCGGGGTCTGGGGTTTGGTCGGTGCAAGCGATAGCGGCGACGCTTTCTTTCTGGGCAAAACACCAGACCGTGCACGATTACGATTCACCCTTTCTTCGCCGCAAGATCATGCGCCTGTCACGATGGTTGTTACCGCCAAAGATGGCCAAAAATTGGACACCCATGAATTGCGCGTTCAACCAGGAGAAATCCGGGAACAATGGTTTGCACTGACCGGCGAGGTCACAGTATCAATCCGTTCGGCCAACAGCCTGGAGACGCCCTACGCCGCCTATTTCTGGTATCCGGGGGAGCGCCTCGATGGCCTGGAGAGTGATAAATTTCACAAACTAAAATCAGGCGATGCCGGGAAGGTGTCGTCATTCGCCCGCCGCAAACAGGGAGACAGTAGCCATGACTAATCACAGCATTAAACCCCTTCTGTTTATCCTGATTGGCTTGCATTTCAGCAATGTTTCGGCTGGAGATTACGACTGGGCCACCGATGGTTTCTTTAATCCAGGGTTTTCCAATATGGTCAACGGCGCAGCGCAGTTTGCCCAAGCCTATGCAGACTATTCCGCGGCAGAAACCTGCTGGGCCGACCCCCAGTGCGGCATGCCGGACGATCCCAACTCTGGCTTTGAGCTGCCTGCCGGGGATTGCTGTGAAGGCAATAGCAGCTGCGTCGCAGAATTTGACAATCAGGTCTCAAAAATCGATAGCGCGCTTTACACCCTGTACAAAAACGAGCGAACTTACGAAATCATTATGCAGGTGCAAAAAGCAAGAATGACCGCGATGAAAGGCGCCGGTTCGATGAGTGCACCAGGAGGTGCAGTGGTAGCTCGCATGGAGGTCGATATTGCCAAAGCACAAAAAGGGTTTATTGATAAGTTCAACACCAAAACCCAGAGCAACATCAATCGCCTGAATGATTTTTTACTGGCTTTGGGTGGGGTGATCGATCAGCATTGCGGGGATTCAAACTGGTATCAGCGTAATGGATTACCGCTTTATCTGCATGCAAAGACCAAGTTCCCCAAATAAACAGTCTGCGCTTCGATCCATTAGTGGAAATCTAGCCTTTGACCCAATGTGATCAGTCGCATGACCCGCTCTGCTGCATCACTTAGATTGGCCTCGGCATATTGGAGTTGCTGCTCCTCTGTGGTTATTTCAGTCACGCTGGCTTCCAATCCGGAGAAGCCCTGCTGAAAGAGCTGCTGGCTTTCACGCGTCAGACTCCCGCCAATGGCAACAACGGGCACCTTATATCTTTGTGCGATTCCAGCAATTCCTATGGGGGCTTTTCCAAATGCGGTCTGTCCATCGATTGTCCCCTCACCGGTAATCACCAGATCTGACTGCGCTATCTTCTTCTCCAGACCTGTCATCTCCGCGATCAAAGTGAATCCGGGCCTCAGCTCAGCGCCGGCAAACTGGACCAGCGCGAAACCCAGACCACCCGCGGCGCCCGCTCCATTCATCTCCTTTGTACTTGCGTTCCAGCTCTGCTCGACGATTTGGCAAAACTGGCCTAAACCTTGCTCCAGCTTCTGGCACATCACTTCCGTCGCCCCCTTTTGCGGTCCATATACAGATACCGTCCCCTGTTCACCCATTACCGGATTTCGTACATCGCAGGCGGCAATAAAAGTGCT
>CBDUGR010000475.1:0-2267 GCA_965366515.1 uncultured Gammaproteobacteria bacterium
GCCAGTGCTGATCATTGATCAGAAAAGACAGCATAGCTACGGGTCTGCCCAAACGTCCGCTCTCATTACTAAAAACAAAACGTAGCAGGCTTTCAAAACTGGTCACGCCACCGTTGGCTGAAAGTGTTTGCAGATTAGGTGAATCGTCTAAAAGGAAGGGGCCCAATATTCCCGGATAGTACAAAACATAGGTGGCCATACAAAGGAAAATCAGCAGAACTCCAAACCAGCCATCTTTTAAAAATGTGGAGTCTCCTTTTGCAAACAGGTCTTTATTTATTTTCATTCTTCTTTTGTTTATCGGTATTACCGGATGCTAAACAAATAAAAAAGCCCCCAAACAACTGGGGGCTTTTATTGAGCTGCCTTAGTCTAAAGCTTAGCGACAGTTGGCTGGTCGATATTTGTCATCCAAATCACCACCTGTACAATCCCAAGTCACACCGGTCGAAGCTCCAGTACCCGTAAATATAAAGGTATCTCCATCAGCATCGCCACCCAGATTCTCTAAAGTGTACTCTATTTCTGCCTCAGTAGTGCTGTTTTGCGTAAACGCGATCGCAGATACATAAGTACTTTGATCAGAATCATCACTCACACCAGCCTGAGCTGTGGTTGCTGGCATTTCGCCCATGCTGATATAGAACTCTGAAATGGAGGCCTTATCCTTCGCTGCCAGTCCTACCACTTCAGCTATACGCGCACGAATGGTGTAGTCCTGATAGGCAGGTAAAGCAACCGCTGCCAGAATACCGATAATCGCAACCACGATCATCAATTCAATTAATGTAAAACCCTGCTGTACTTTTTTCATCTCATTTATCTCCGTTGTTTGAACGACCTGAAAATTCGTTTAAAAGCTGTCGTAATGAAGTATGGCAAGGCTTGTGCCAAATGCAAAAAATTCCTTAAAATATTTTCTATCTCTTTGTAATTAAAGTTTTTTATTTAAAAACAAAGAAATTCCCCACCTCCTTGAGATGTAATAAACTCTGGTCAGCAAACACTAATTGCTGTCAAAATATGACAAAATTTGTCAGTGAGTGGCTCTGTGCGTCTCTAGCTCGCTGATTTATAATCTGTGGTAGGAACTTACGCTAAGATAGAAATAAAAACACGCAACCGGTAACAGACACAATAATTGGTGCCAAATCTACACATCCCGGGATAAAGTGCTATCCTGATTGATAATCGGTTAAAAGAATTTTGAACATGACTCCACAAGCTTCTACAGCAATCCAAATGAGCGGCCTGGCCAAGCGCCTGGTTATCGATGAAATATTGAATGAACAGCAGGCCAATGAAGCTTATCTGTATTCAAAACAGAACAAGATTCCCTTCGTTACACACGTCGTACAAACCGGTCTGGCTAGCAGCAAAGCAATCGCAACTTCCGCTGCCGAAGAGTTTGGTACACCCCTGCTGGATCTGTCGGTTTTCGACAGCACCATGTTTCCCAAGGATGTGGTTGATGCCAAGCTGATTCGTAACCATCATGCATTACCCTTGTTCCAGCGTGGAAATCGTCTTCACGTGGCTTTATCTGACCCAACCAATTTGCAGGCACTGGATGAGTTCAAGTTTAATTCCGGCATATCAACCGATGCAATATTGGTGGAAGAGATCAAGCTGGCGGCTGCCATCGAAAAATATCTCGATGATGCTGATGACGCGCTGGGTGACCTGGAAGACGAGAGCCTGGAAAACATCGACATCTCAGCCGATGGTGGTGATCTAAAGGAAGACGACGCAAGCGATGCAGATGATGCTCCGATCGTACGTTTCATTAATAAGATCATGCTGGATGCCATCAAGCTGGGCGCTTCTGATATTCACTTTGAACCCTATGAACACCTTTATCGTATACGCTACCGCACCGATGGCGTTTTACATGAAGTGGCCAATCCACCGACCAATCTAGCACCCCGGCTTGCTGCACGCTTAAAAGTGATGTCACGCATGGATATTTCGGAGCGCAGGATTCCCCAGGATGGCCGCATCAAGATGAAGCTGTCAAAAAAGCGGGCCATTGATTTTCGTGTTAATACACTGCCAACTCTCTGGGGCGAAAAAGTTGTACTACGTATCCTCGATCCGAGCAGTGCGAAAATGGGTATCGATGCGCTAGGCTATGAAGAAGACCAGAAAGAGATGTATATGGCTGCACTGGCGCAACCACAGGGAATGATTCTTGTGACAGGGCCTACCGGTAGTGGTAAAACGGTTTCACTCTATACGGGGCTAAATATCCTCAACACTTCAGAACG
>CBDUGR010000476.1:0-2266 GCA_965366515.1 uncultured Gammaproteobacteria bacterium
TTGATTATATCATTTAATTGTTAATTTTTCCAAATATATGTACCCATGTATTTGCATATTGTTTAGTTCCTTCTTTAGTTGGTTGCCTGTATAATTAAGTCATGTATATTGACTTTATCCCCAACCGCAAATCTCCACCCGCTATCCTGTTACGCGAATCTGTTCGCCAGGGCAAGAAAATTGTGAAGCGAACTATCGCTAATCTTTCCAGCCTTTCCAAAGAGCAGGCTTACGCTATCCGAAGAATTCTAAAAGGTGAAAAACTGGTCAAGCCTGAAGCGCACTTTGATATTTTACGCTCCGCAGCGCATGGTAATGTGCATGCAGTGCTTCTCACTATTAAAAAACTGGGGGTGGATAAGTTGATTGCCAGTCGTCGTTCTTCCGAACGGGATTTGGTGGTTACCATGATTGCTTCGCAAATTTTGTATCCACAGAGTAAGCTGGCTTTGACGCGGGACTGGAATAACATCACGCTGCCTGAATCGCTGGGTGTTGAGGATGCGAATGAAGATAGTCTGTACGCAGCGATGGACTGGCTTTCTGAGCGTCAAGAGACCATTGAGAAGCGACTGGCCGCGCGACATTTACACTCGGGAAGTCGAGTTCTGATCGATCTTTCCTCCAGTTATTTTGAAGGCAAACAATGTCCCCTGGCAGCACGGGAATACAATCGCGATCAGAAGAAAGGAAAATTGCAAGTCAACTATAGTTTACTGACCGATGAGCGGGGATGCCCTGTATCCATTTCTACTTTTCCTGGCAATACGTCGGACACCAAGACTTTGATGCCTCAGGTTGAACGGTTACAAGACACCTTTAATTTGCAGTCCGTGGTGCTGGTGGGTGATCGCGGCATGATCTCACCGAAGCAGATCGACGAACTTAATGGGCATGCTGGAATGGAATGGATTACTGCGCTGAAGGCAAGCACGATTCGCAAGTTGCTAGATGTTGGCGCGTTGCAATTGACACTATTTGATGAGCACAATCTTTTTGAATTGACGCACCCGGATTTTCCAGGAGAGAAACTGGTTGCTTGCCGCAACCCTGATCTTGCGTATCGGCGCAAACACAAACGGGAAGCTTTGCTAAAGGCGACCATTGAAGCGCTGGAAAAAATTCAACAGATGATAGCGCGAGGTTATCTTAAAGATAAGGACAAAATTGGTGTGCGCGTTGGCCGCGTGATTAATCAATACAAAATGGCAAAACACTTTAAACTTGAGATTACAGAGAATCAATTCAGCTTTGCGGTCGACGAAGAAAAAGTCAGCGAGGAAGCAGCACTGGATGGCATCTATGTGATTCGGACTTCTCTGGCTGATAAATTATCGGCTGAGGATGCGGCACGTCACTACAAGGCGCTCAGCCAGGTGGAACGCGCTTTTCGTTCCATTAAGGCCACGGATCTGGAAGTCCGCCCCATTCGCCACTACGAGGAACAGCGGGTTAAAATGCATCTGTTTATCTGCATGCTCGCCTATTATGTCAAGTGGCACATGATGGAAGCATGGCGGCCGCTTCTGTTTGCCGATGAAGATCAACAGGCCAAGCAAACGCGCGATCCTGTTGCACCGGCAAAACGTTCTTCAGAAGCGCAGGCAAAAGTGCAACGCAAGCAATTACCAGATGGCTCGCCGGTGCATAGTTTTCAATCGTTACTGCGCAGCCTGGCAACAATTGTTCGCAATACCTGTCGAAGCCGAGACATGGATGCGGATACACCTTCTTTTACTATTGAAACTCAACACGCACAAAATCAACAAGAAGCTTTTCGGCTGCTAAAAGAGATTAAAGTGTAGACAGCACCTTGCAGGCTATTTAATAAATATCATACTGATATCAATGAATAAAGTTGCACTCCTAAGAAAGGAACTTCAGGTTAGGTCATATCCACCGTGACGTAGTGCTCCCTGCGGTCGTCCACCAAGGGGATCAAGCCTTGCGGTCGCCCTCTTTTATCTACGTTTTCTCCATTTACCATGACACCGTCCAGCGCGACACGAATAACATGCCGCGCCTTTTCGTCGACGCGCCTGACTGTGATGTGGTAAACAGTCTCACGATATCGATAGTGTATTTTATACGATTCCCAATGATCCGGAATACAGGGTGCAATGCGTAGATGGTCCACTTCCAATTGAAGGCCCAATAGTGTTTCCATTATCAGTTGGTACATCCAGCCCGCCGCTCCAGTGTACCAGGTCCAGCCACCCCGGCCCACGTGGGGTGGTGGCGACCTGTTCCTACGAGGCCCGGAAGT
>CBDUGR010000477.1:0-2260 GCA_965366515.1 uncultured Gammaproteobacteria bacterium
CAGAATGAGCGAAACGCGCTACAACCGCACATGTTTATCAGTCGCTCGCCGAACCGCTCTATAAACGGAGATGCTGCGCTTAGATCAGGCCTTTCCCCACAAGATCAGGAAGCTTCTTCTCTTCTGGAAGCAATGGTAGGTACTTCGCCCGGATTTACCACTACTTGCCATCTTGTGCAGAAGGTGGCCGACACCTCAGCAACGGTGTTGTTACTAGGCGCTACCGGGGTCGGAAAAGGCCGCTTCGCTCGGGCACTGCACCAAATAAGCAATCGTGCTGACCAGCCCTTTATAGCACTTAACTGTTCGGCAATACCCGAGAATCTCATTGAGTCCGAGCTGTTTGGTGTGGAGAAAGGTGCATTTACTGGAGCTACTGAAGCCAGGCCCGGCCGATTCGAACGCGCACACACAGGTACTTTATTCCTGGATGAAGTAGGTACGCTTTCCATGGCGGCGCAGATTAAATTATTACGCGCCATTCAGGAGCGGGAAATCGAACGCGTCGGCGACACTTCGACGCGTAAGGTCGACGTGCGCATTATAGCCGCCACTAACATGGATCTACACGCTGCCGTTAAAGAGGGTATTTTTCGAGAGGATCTGCTTTTTCGCATAAATGTTTTCCCTATCAATATTCCATCGCTAAAAGAACGCAGAGAGGATATTCCATTGCTTATGGATCATTTTCTTCGCCTTTTCAATAATCGTCATCAAAAGAAAATCACAGGATTTTCCAATCTCGCCGTGGATGCACTGTATCTGCACGACTATCCTGGCAACATTCGCGAACTGGAAAATCTTATTGAACGCGCCGTTATTCTCGCGCAAGACAATAAGCCAATAGAGCTCAACCACCTGTTCCTCAGCGAAGCGGCTATCGATTCCATGCTGCTGAAGCTTGACCCAACCGGTTCAATCAAGCACAGGCAGACAGCCATCCCGGAAGAGAAACTTCTTGCTTCGGTGCTTGAAGAACAAATTCCTATAGATGATATCGAATTTGGACTGATTACTGAGGCCATAAAGAGGGCAAATGGTAATCTTTCTGAGGCCGCCAGGATGCTCGGCGTAAAACGCGCCTATATTTCGTATCGAATAAAAAACCGGTCAGCATAGACTGTCAGAACTTGATAACCTGGTGCGTTAGCAACCCGGCTACGTTAGCTGTTCATAGCGGAAAATATCAGGCACTACCCCGAGGAAACCTGCTGAACCAAGCGGGCTTTGACCTGACGAATTGCCTTTGCAAAATCATCTCTGACCAATCGCGCGATACCCGCTCCTGTCAGTCGATCACCTTCAATCTGCATCCCCAGAAAATAGTTTTGCTCACCGTCATTATACAGCACAGGACAGCCTGAAGATCCGGTCACCGACTGACAGGTATGTATACCTAATTTTCCCGCTGGCTGATTTGCGTAATACTTCAACACGCCGGTTTCCGATGGATAGATCCGGCATTGCTCTGCATAAAGAGACGGTATCACATCACTTTGACTTTGATGAAAACAAAACAGACTAACGTCTAACCCCTGTTCCGGTATCTGTTGAAATGGCCACGGCTCAAGCGCCAAAGAGTCGAACTGATCAGCACAACGATTTTTATTTGCCACCAGAATAGCCCAATCTTGGGCCGACGGAATGGGAGACGTCTGCGGAAAAACTTCCGTTATGGTTTGTTTGCCACCCGGCAGGTGCAGGTAAAGCTGACTAAGTGGCGCTCGTAACTCCCCTCGTCCGTCGAGTACATTATGTCCCGCTGTCACTAGCGCCACCTGGCAACGGTTTTGCGCCACCAGCAGCGCAGCTCCCCGCCAGGCGGTAGTAGCTGTCTCTCCCTCTAGAGCAATAATGCTCTGCAATACTATGGCGGAAGATTTTGTTTGGGCCGACACTTTGATTCTTGCATCCAGGTTTTCCCTGGCCCTGATCGCCTTAAGTAACCGCTCGGCCTCTAATGAAGGGCTGCCAATCAACATTTCGATTAAAGCAAAACTCTTCCCTCCCTCCACGACCAGCTCGGCAAAGCTGTGATAAAACGCTGCCTCTTTAAAATAGCTTAAGCGCTGTGAAAACTGTGCTGGATGTTGTAATGCCCAACTCAAAAGCAGATTCAAATTGGCGGCATCCAAAAATAGCTGGTTGATCTGTTTCTGATGCGCTGTAGACACGGGGTTTGCTTCCATTCTCCCCCAACGATCAAGCACCTTAGTGGCACTCTCAATTTCATCCTTAGCTGTACCGCAGGAAAGCACCA
>CBDUGR010000478.1:0-2258 GCA_965366515.1 uncultured Gammaproteobacteria bacterium
GCTAACTGCTGTCGGCGTTCCATCATAAGATCCGCAATTGCCGTTATCAGTCGAGAGCGCTCTTCGGCTGGTGTCTCCGACCATTCAGGGAATGCCAGATGGGCGGCCTCGACCGCTTCATTCACTTGAACTATCGAGGCTGTTCCAACTTCAGCAATGATTTCATTATTTGCAGGGTTACTAACCCTTATTGAATCACCGGACTGAGCCGGCGTCCAAACTCCGTTGATGTATAGCTGATCATAAACTTGCATATGTGTCTCTGTTTTATAAAAACTACTGATTAATGCAGAAATGCGAAATAGATATAGAGCAGGGCAAACAGCGTGAGCGCCAGGATTCCGATAATACTCCAATGATATAAAAAGCCTCTCGGCCTTAAATGGCTCGGAATCTCTTCGCCCTGCATAGCTCGGTGATTTAACAGTGCAAATAGTGGCGCACCCAAGAAGGCTGCTGTCGCACCAAAATCAACGAAGCTTTTAAACTGGCCCTGAAACAAAGCCAAAATCAACAAGGCTCCAATCACCATGACTAGCATGGTGCACCAGTAATACCTATGCCGCTTTCTCTCCGATGCATGGTCTTCCTGGACCCCCTCTTCCTGCCCATGTAACAACAGTAAAAAATTCGCAAAACCCCTCGGATAGCCATCTAAAATGGCCAGCAGTGTAGAAAACATGACAGATACCGCAGCTATTCCAACTACCGAGCCGCTCCATTTACCTAATGCTTGCTCATAGAGACCAATCACCTGCGCTGCGAATTTCGCGGGACTGCCTTCAAAACCATTTCCGGAGCCATGCATCACGGCAGCGCCTAAAATAACAAAACAAAAGGCCAGTATAAGTGTCGATACATAGCCAATATGAAAATCCAGATTAGCCTCCCTGCTGTTCGGGCGATAACCCGTATCTCGGATTTTGGCTACGGTCCATTGCGATTGCCAAACTGAAACATCACTGGGTGTTGGCATCCAGCCCACCAATGCCGCCAGAAACAGGATGGTGGCCAGGTTATATTCTGCGGGCAGCCAAACGCCCGAAACCTGCCAGTTTATCATCGGCCATGCCATGACGGTTGCGGCAATGGTGGCGATGGTCAAAAACGCCATCAAAACGCGCATTAGCCGATCCAGCCAGTGATAATGCCCCGCCACCAGAAGCACCATCCCAATTCCACTGATCACCGCAGCCAATGGCACTACGCTTTGCTGTAGATCAAAGACCGCCATCAACAGTCCTGACGTGACCAATAAATTGGCCGCGGCGCCAATAAACATACTGATAATGGTAGAAAGCCCGTAGAACCCCATGGCAAAACGCCCTTGTTGGCGGTAGCTGGCTAAAACGGATCGTCCAGTGATCGCGGAATATCGAGGCGCAAAAAGAAAACTTGGATATTTTGTAACAAAGGCAGCGATAATAAATACCACCAGCGCCATTCCATACATGGCTCCGGCTCTCGTTGATTGCACCAAATGGGAAACACCGACTGCTGAGCCAGCGAATAGCAACCCAGGACCAATGACTTTTATTAAGGATTTATTGTTATGCACCTGAACCTCGGTAATAAATATTGACTAGCGCGACGAATACTAAACTATTTATTCCGCGAGCTTCAATAATTTCCCAGTGTCAGACATTATTCCGGCTGAATGACAGCAAGAAAAATGCAACATGAGAGCAAAGGTCCACCAGGAATGAATTGATCTAAAAAGAAGCCTGTGTCCCAGGTTATGGGAACACAGGATTTCAACGCTCAAGGAAAGCAAAACTTTACGGCAAACATGATGCCGGACAACCGCATGGGGTCTAATTTTTTCGGGTGGTTATTATAGAGCTAAAGTAACCCTAAACTCTAGGGCAGGAACCCAATTAATTCCTAAATTCGTTCAAATAATGCGGAAATACCCTGCCCCCCGCCTATGCACATAGTCACAACCGCATATCGGCCTTCAATACGTTGTAACTCATATAGAGCTTTTACGGTGATTAAAGCGCCCGTTGCACCAATTGGGTGTCCAATACCAATGCCGCTCCCGTTGGGATTTAATTTTTCCTGAGGTATTTCCAGCTCTCTGGCTACGGCAATCGCTTGCGCCGCAAAGGCCTCATTCACTTCCCACACATCGATATCATTGACTTGCAGCTGAGCGTTTGCCAGCAGGTTACGCACAGCAGGCACTGGCCCGATCCCCATGTACAGGGGCTCCACGCCAGCATGGGAGTAGTCAACCAGCCTTGCCATGGGCTTCA
>CBDUGR010000479.1:0-2246 GCA_965366515.1 uncultured Gammaproteobacteria bacterium
GATATGGAGTAGTTTTTCACAGTTTCTGCGAGTCCAGCAGCAGGCTGGTTTCGGTTGCGGAGACACCGTCGACCAAACGCACCTCTCCCAGCAAGCGATTGAAGGTCTCCAGCGTGTCGGTACGAATTTCGGCGATAATATCCCACCGACCGTTGGTGCTGTGTCGCGCCGTGATATGGGGAAATCCCTGTAATGAGTGAATAACTGTCTGCGCCTTTTTGCCTTCAACTGCGATACTCATAAAGGCGCGTATGGGATTAACCTCAGCACTAGGCTTTAGGTTAACGGTGTAATTAAGTATTGCCCCTGTATTCTCCAATCGATGCATGCGGTTCTGTACCGTTGCCCTGGATACACCCAATTTTCGGGCAATGGTCACAACAGGCGTTCGTGCATCCGATCGTAATATTGCCAGCAGTTGTTGATCGATATGGTCCATATTAGTCACATTGATTAATTCACTAAGCATTATGCAATAATTATATACAAAATGTAGCATTTTGTGATCTTTTATTTAGTTGGTTAGCCGTCAATAATGAGAGTCTGTCAGTCCCCCAGGAGAATCTCTTATGACTCGATTTGTTGATGTTCCTACACTATCGACAATAGTTAAAACAGTTGGTGTTAGCGAATTTTTGGCTCAGCTAACGGAGATTGTAGAGGAGGATTTCAAACGCTGGCTGGAGTTTGATAAATCGGCACGCCTGGCTAGTCATAGTGCTATTGGCGTCATCGAACTAATGCCTGTATCTGACGGCAAGCTGTATAGTTTTAAGTATGTTAATGGACATCCTGCTAATACCCAAAAAGGGCTGTCAACGGTGATGGCTTTTGGCGCACTGACGGAGGTTGAAACCGGTTACCCGCTTCTTTTGTCAGAAATGACCCTGAGTACGGCTTTGCGGACAGCGGCTACTACCGTGATGGCCTCTCGACTATTGGCGCGCGATGATGCCGGTGTGATGGCTATGGTAGGTTGCGGTGCACAAAGCGAGTTTCAGGCGATTGCGTTCCATAGCCAGTTGGGGATTAATGAACTGCGTATTTATGATACCGATTCTGGGGCGATGCAAAAGCTCGCCAGGAACCTGCAGGGCTGGCCTGGATTGAGACTGTTGCCTATGACATCTGTTGCGGAAGCCGTGTCGGGTGCGGATATCGTGACTACCGTTACGGCGGATAAGGCCTGGGCTACCATATTAACTCCCGAAATGGTCGCGCCCGGCATGCATATCAATGGTCTTGGCGGAGATTGCCCCGGTAAAACTGAAATCCATGCAGACCTGTTAACGCAGAGTAAAATTTTTGTTGAATATGAACCGCAAACCCGCGTTGAGGGTGATATTCAGCAGATACCAGCCGATTATCCTGTTACCGAGCTTTGGCAGGTCTTGGCCGGTAAGCGGTCAGGCCGTGAAAACAGGCAGCAAATTACCTTTTTTGATTCGGTAGGCTTTGCGCTGGAAGACTTTTCGGTATTACGCTATATCTACCAACTGTCCAGTGAACTGGGATTGGGGGAGGATATCAATTTAATTCCTGAAACTGATGACCCGAAAAATTTATTTTCTTTAGTGGGCCAGGGTCAACCTTTGAGCCTGCCGATATTGGTTGCATCGTGACTGCAGGGAGCAGGGGAATTCAGATTATCGGTGTGCCGTTGGATCTTGGGGCGGCAAGGCGTGGCACGGACGGTGGTCCATCTGCACTGCGCATCGCTGGTTTGGGAAGTAGTCTTGCAAAACTGGGGCACAAGGTATTGCTTGAACAGGATGTCAACGTGCCGGCCATGGAAACTCGTCAGTCGGGAAAGTGCCAGCCTCGATTCAAGTCAGAGATCTTAGAGGTTTGTATCAAGTTAGCTGAATCGACAAAGGTGGCGCTGACTGAAAACAAACTACCTCTGATTATCGGCGGCGATCATTCGATAGCGCTAGGTACGGTCTCCGGGGTATCCAGCTATTATCGTGACCATAGTCTGAACATTGGTCTGGTCTGGTTTGATGCACATGCTGATATGAATATCCCGGAATTTTCCCCATCGGGGAATATTCATGGTATGCCTTTGGCCCACCTGCTGGGCTATGGAGATGATGATTTGGCCAGCATTATGGGCTTCAAGGTAAAAGTCAGACCTGAAAACGTGGCCTTGGTCGGTATCCGCGATGTTGATCAGGAGGAGCGACGACTAATCCGGGAATCCGGTATCTCCACTTTTACCATGCGTGATATCGACGAATTGGGTA
>CBDUGR010000480.1:0-2225 GCA_965366515.1 uncultured Gammaproteobacteria bacterium
GCCTAACAACTGTTCTGCTCCACCCTGATCCAGAATGGTACGTGAATCCACTTTAGATGAGACTTGAAATGCAATACGTGTAGGCACATTCGCCTTGATCAAACCCGTAATCACGTCGACCGAGGGCCGCTGTGTGGCAAGAATTAAATGTATGCCAGCCGCTCGCGCTTTTTGAGCGATCCTCGCAATGAGTTCTTCGACTTTCTTGCCAACAATCATCATCATATCGGCAAACTCGTCAATTACGACGACAATGTAAGGTAGCACATGCAAGGGTTGTGGATGCTCCTCTGCGCCAAACTCCTCCGATACCTGCCACAGAGGGTCAAGGATCGGATTGCCCGATTTCTCAGCGTCCGTAACTTTCCGGTTATAACCGCCCAAATTACGTACGCCCAGCGCGGCCATCAGACGATATCGACGTTCCATTTCGGCAACACACCAACGCAATCCATTAGCGGCCTCCTTCATATCCGTTATAACGGGGGATAATAGATGAGGAATGCCATCATAAACTGAAAGTTCCAGCATTTTCGGATCGATCATTATCAATCGAACCTGCTCCGGCGTAGCCTTGAAAAGCAGACTCACCAGCATTGCATTCAAGCCAACTGATTTTCCTGAGCCGGTGGTCCCTGCAACCAACAGGTGAGGCATCTTCGCCAAGTCGGCTACCACCGGCACACCACCTATATCGTTACCCAGCGCCAGTGTCAGCGGAGATGAGTTGGCGTCGTAGTCACTTGAGGACAGCACCTCTCCCAATCGCACCACTTGTCGGTCTTCATTGGGTATTTCAATACCTACTACAGATTTACCTGGAATGACTTCAACTACTCGAACACTAATCACCGCCAATGAACGCGCCAGATCTTTCACCAGATTACTGATCCGACTCACTTTTACACCGGCCGCTGGCTGGATCTCAAACCGCGTGATCACCGGTCCTGGCTGAACGGCAACTACCTCGGCGTCCACTCCAAAATCCTTTAGTTTCAATTCCAGCAACCGCGACATTGCTTCCAGTGCCTCATTGGAATAGCCTTTGCGCTTGTTCAGATCCGGTTGATCCAGTATTGATATTTGCGGCAGGATTCCGGTGACTTCCGCATCAAACAGAGTAACCTGACGTTCCTGCTCGACCCTCTTGCTTGATTCCTGCTGCTTTGGCAGAGCGGCTATTTTCGGAGGCTCTCTTTTTATCTCTTTTTCAAGCTTCACCTCAAACGCCCGTTTGCGATTTTCCTGCGCCTGCTGAGAATTCCTTCTCTCCTTTATGTTTTGCTGGAGACGCCTAATAGTTCCAAAGACAAAATTGGCGCTGTTCAACACCAGATTGCCAATGCCATCCATCAACCTTAACCAGGAAATACCGGTGAATACCGTTAACCCACAGAGAAAAATAGCCAACAGTAACAGTGTACTCCCCACTAAGTTAAAGGCCTGCAAAAACAGGTTAGAAATGATCTGTCCAAGGATCCCACCAGAAGTCTCTCTTAGTTCCCAGACATACTCATTAAAATGTAAAGTAGCCAGCCCGGTCCCCGCCAGCATTACAAATACGAACCCCATCGAGTGCAATCCGAACAATGGCCAGTTCCAAGGCGCATTATGACTACGCTCACGAAAAATCAACCAGGCTCGATAAGCTAGCAAAACCGGAAATAGATAAGCCATGTAGCCCAGGGAAGAGAGTAAAACATCAGCAAACCAGGCGCCGGCGCGCCCAGCATTATTTAATATCTGTAATTCAGATCCGCCTGTGTATGTCCATCCGGGATCCTGCGGACTGTAGCTAAACAGGGCCAGCAGCAGATACGCACAAAGTGCAACTGATCCGATCAGCGCCCCTTCTTTCAAGCCGTGCGCCAAATGGTTAGAGAACTGACTGTCCTGCTGTTTTTGTTTCACCATTGGTTGTGTTTTTTGTTTCAACGCTTTTCCCGAATAAATTGTTTCGAATTGAAAGCCCCGCAATCTGGTGCGAACCAACAAAAACCCAAACTTCCGAATCTCAGCGAGTTTAGCCGATTAGCCGTTTTTTCGCATTGCCTTTTTGTGCGTTCGACAACCAGGGAGCCTCCAATGACATACTTGATCCCTTCGGCTAGCGGCACTTTCCTAGCTTCGGTTAGAAAAAAATAGGCGCAAAATTGCTGTTTATCTATAAAAAATGGGCATTTCGAGCCGGTTTTTTTAACCCAACAGCATGCCTAATACTAACG
>CBDUGR010000481.1:0-2219 GCA_965366515.1 uncultured Gammaproteobacteria bacterium
TATTTCATCGAGAAACAGTGAGCCACCGTTGGCCACTTCAAATTTTCCAGGCCGGTCTGAGGTGGCGCCAGTAAAGGAGCCTTTCACGTGGCCAAATAGCTCGCTTTCAGCAATGCTTTCTGGAAGTGCGGCACAGTTCACGTAAATCATCGCCTTATCCATACGCGTCGATAGTTCATGAATCTGGCGGGCCACTAATTCTTTGCCGACTCCGGTTTCCCCGTGTATCAGCACTGTGAGATCCGACTGGGAAACAATAGAGATTTCATCTTTCAGACGGTTTAGCGCCGCACTGGTACCGATCATCTCGGTGTGACCGCCGCCTTCAATTAAGGCAACGGCCAGTTGTTGCTCCTGGATGACCTTGGCTTCCAGCGCGCCAATACGCTGTGCGGCTTTAACCGTCGCCTCGGTTAATCCAATAAAAGTTCTCAGTTCGATCGGATCAATTTCATCAAAGGTCCCCGGTTGTATCGCGTCCAGCGTCAGGATGCCCCAGGGCTGGTCATCGATATAGAGGGATACGCCCATGCAGTCATGTACATGCAGATGCTGGTCTTCAGTTTCTACCAAACCGTCATAGGGGTCCGGCAGATTGGAATCCGCTGCAAATCGCACAGGCTCGCGTGAGTGCAGCAGCCGTGCCAGTCGGGGGTGTTCTTCCACTGCAAATCGGCGGCCCATCGTATCACCGCTGAGCCCGTCGATCGCCAGGGGTAACAAGGTGCTGCCATCCAGCTCTAGTAGTGCAGCTGCGTCACAGGGGAAGATGCTTTGCATCGCATTGAGCAGGCGTTTATAGCGCTTTTCATCCGGGATATCCCTGGATAAGTCGGCGACAATCGAGATCAGGTTTTGTGAGAACGCAAAAGTTGTCATAAGGATATCTTAAGTTGTCTAAAAGATACGAATAAATGATGTCAATAAGACATCTTGGTTTTAATTGCTTTAAAAAACAACGACATAATAATTGGCATAACTGTTGCAATAGGTAGTTAATGTGGGATTTAAAGTTGAAATTAACAATTAGATTAACGTTAATTAGCAATTTTACTTGCTGTAAAAAGGCCCTCATTAATCGTTTAACAAAACGATTATGGCGAAGTGTATCAAAAACGAACGGTTTGTGCGCTTTTATAGAGGTTTATTGTTTTAATTTGTAAAGGAGATATCCATGGCTGAACGGTTTACCAAGGGCATGGCTAGAAACATCTACTATGGAGGAGGCGTATTTGTCTTTCTTCTGTTGGTAGGGCTTACCTTCGACACTATGCTGAAAATGCCCGAACGCGACCACCGTGAAAACCTGACCGAGTCAGTTGCTAGAGGCAAGGAGGTGTGGGAGCACAACAACTGTATCGGCTGTCATAGCCTGATGGGAGAGGGTGCTTACTATGCGCCTGAACTGGCTAATGTATTTGATCGTCGCGGCGCGGCTAACGAGCAATCTTTCAGGGCATTTATGAGCGCCTGGATGGCAGCACAGCCACTTCAGGTTGAAGGAAGAAGAAAGATGCCGCAGTTCCATTTAACACAGGAACAGGTCGATGATCTTTCTGAGTTTCTGATCTGGACCTCGAGGATTGACGATAACGATTGGCCGCCCAATATCGAGGGCTGACAGTCAAAGTTTAAACCTTTGCGGGATTGTCGGGAAATTGCTGCGAACACGGATTTAGTCGTTTAAGCGTATTTTCTGCTGCGAACCCCCCCCCTTGCTTACAGGGCTGAGTCAGGTTGGTCATGCGGTGACCTGGCAATCCTGCGAAGGACTCTAAATTCAATGAGAGATGTAGACAATGAAATTTGAATCGCAAAAGGTTGCAAAGCCTTACTTTATCTTTGCACTGGTGCTCTTTGTCGGGCAGATACTGTTCGGGTTGATAATGGGTTTGCAATATGTGGATGGGGATTTCCTAACCTCATGGCTGCCCTTTAACGTGGCTCGGATGGTTCATACCAACCTGCTATTGGTCTGGCTGCTGTTTGGTTTTATGGGAGCTTCCTACTATCTGGTGCCGGAAGAGGCAGATACAGAGCTGTACAGCCCCTGGTTGGCGAAAGTGACATTCTGGGTGTTCGCCGTTGCAGGTGTAGCCACCATTCTCGGTTATTTGCTGGTGCCCTATGCCAAGCTTGCGGAGCTGACCTATAACCATCTGTTACCGACCATGGGGCGTGAGTTTTTGGAGCAACCAACCATTACCAAAATCGGTATT
>CBDUGR010000482.1:0-2201 GCA_965366515.1 uncultured Gammaproteobacteria bacterium
AACAGCTTCTAAGCACGCCCTCGGTCAGTTGCACATCAAAAGACATCGACCAGGTCTTGCGCGACAATGGTGTAGTCAGTTCCCTCAAAGTCAAGTTTAACCTTTCTACAAATGAAGTTTGAATCTTGCTCGTTAGGTCATGGCCTGCAACGCCTACTTGATCGCTTGCCGCTCACCCCACTGTACCAACGTATAAATATTTGCAATCCGAAACCCGTTACGCACTTTACGAAACTGGCCATACAGCAAATTCTTGTCCACTTGCCAATGGTCTTTTCTCGCGCCAACTGGCCGATACCAGATCCCATAATGGGCAGTAAGTGCATAGAAATACATCCGCAATCCGTCTGAAGTAAATACCGGCAAGAATTCAGTAGCTAATCTTTCTTTCACCAGGTGGATGAATGTTTGAGCGTCCTGTTTTTTCCGTCCTCCCACATGCATCACCAACAATACCTTGCTCTTGGCTGCCACGGCCGTCCATAGCCAGACTCGTTCACTATTCTTCTTCACCCGTGTCATCAATTCATCCAACTGTAGATGCGCGCAGATGAAATCGCGAAAGGTGACCTCGTGCAGTTCCCGGCCGTGCTTCCCAGCTCGTGCCAGCCACCGGCTGAAGGTCGTATGATGAAACGGAAAGATCCGCAGCGCATGCAGCCTCATATCGGTGATGCCATAGTAAACGCAGCAGCGCCGCGGGCAAGCTCGACCCTCACTATTTGATTCTTTCTTCCGCCCTGACGCATTCTTCACTTCTGGCCATGGCGTCACCCGACAGAAAATGCGTGGTTTTAGCTTATGGACCCCCAACCGGCACAGTTCACAATCGTTCGGTGTCTGCGGTTGTAGCCGTCGCGCTTCTTTTTTCGTGCTTCTTCTGGCATTTCCCACGGTATCTGCCATAAGATATCCCCATAAAACCACAATAACCATAGCGTCAATAGCAATAACAACAATTCCGTATTCGATAATTGGGGCAACATCCGCCTTCCTCACACTCACTTTGGATTGGAAGGCGCAATTTTAGCGATGGAAATGGGAAAATCCTACATTTTGGACGGTTCGAGGTCTCACTGGGGTCAGAAGCCTATTATCCCGGGTTTAGTGGGGAACTACCCAGTCCTCCTTGCTATTTTTTAAGGTTTAATCTTCATATAATGGATTATACTAAATGTTAGTTTGATCATATTTGGCTATTGAGCTACATCATAAACTCATACCCAATGGAGAGTTCACAGGATCGTACCATTTTTACAGCGTCACTTCATTATGCGAGTCTCATCTGTGAACACCATCAATCGTGACGAATTAAATTGCAGCCAGGGTTCAATTTGTCAAAATCGCTCTCTTTAATCTGTTGTTGAAGTCCAACAATCTAATATGCAGGTGGCCTGAGATTCGTGTGAGTCTTTGTCACTTTGAACTATACACAGCTTTTATAGTCATTGTGTGCCTTCCTTGACAATATTCCTTGTAAGCTCATTTGGGCCTAATGCACATATAGATCTCCTGTTATACTTAAACATTAGGACGAGCCTGATGTATGCGCTTGACGTTTCTCTATTTGGCAAATTTTGTGTTCAGTGTAACGGAAATATACTAGACGGGTTCGAAGCCTCCAAGGTTCAGGAACTGTTTTGTTACTTGTTACTTGGGCGTGATCGTTCACATCATCGTGAAGCCCTGGCTGACTTGCTGTGGGAGAATATTCCCATTGCCCAGTCAAAGCGCTATTTGAGTAAGACTTTGTGGCAATTGCAAACGGCCCTGGATATGGACGCGCAGGTGAACACCAATCATTTACTTCTAATTGAGCCTGAGTGGATTCAGCTTAATTCAAACGGGGGATTGTGGCTTGATGTAGATGCTTTTGAAAAAACATTCACCCAAGTACAAGGGATACCCGGTCGCCAACTCAATGATTTCGAGGACATAAAGACTGGCTAGAGTCCAGTCCATCGCAGAACCTGTTGAATACGGTGGAAATTTACCAGGGGGAACTACTGGAAGGCTGGTACCAACCCTGGTGCCTGTATGAGCGAGAGCGGCTTCATTATATATACGTAATCATGTTGGATAAACTGATGGGTTATTTTGAAGCGCGTGGCAAATATGAAACCAGTCTAATTTATGGTACGCGCCTGCTGCGTCTCGATCAGGCGCGGGAACGCACCCACCGTCGTATCATGCGTCTGTTC
>CBDUGR010000483.1:0-2193 GCA_965366515.1 uncultured Gammaproteobacteria bacterium
TCCGAGGAATTCGGCTATGGCCGAGAGGTTTTTGCATTTTCGCTGGCACTGCAAAATCTGTGTTGGGGTTTGTTTCAACCAATTGCCGGTGCCGTTGCGGATAAATTTGGCAGCGTGAAGACCATTATCGCAGGGGCTTTATTTTATGCCCTGGGGTTATACATTACATCAATCGCCGATAGCCCGCTGCTACTGCATACCGGAGCGGGACTGTTCATCGGCATGGGGATCGCCGGAAGTGGTTTTGGTATCGTTTTACCGGCAATGGTACGCCTGGTGTCACTTGAAAAGCGCGGTCTTGCGCTTGGATTGGGTACCGCAGCTGGTTCCGCAGGGCAACTGATACTTGTCCCGGTCGCTCAGGAATTTATTCAATTCTACGGGTGGCACACAACGCTGCTGATTCTCTCCCTGGGTGCCTTAAGCATGGTACTTTTTACACCCCCCTTTAAAGGCGATGCGACTAGTGCAGCTGATTCCGCCTCATTAAAGCAACAATCTCTAGGGGAAGCGCTTAAAGAAGCGTCCACTCATCTGCATTACTGGTTACTGGTAGCTGGTTTTTTTGTGTGTGGATTTCAACTTGCGTTTGTCACTGTACACATGCCTTCATACATCTCGGATAAAGGCTTTGAGACATCGGTTGCTGCAATCAGCCTGGCTTTGATCGGTCTGTTCAATATTTTTGGCTCGCTGATTGTTGGGCCGCTATCAGGCCGATATTCCAAAAAAAGGTTATTGGCAATCATCTATGCGGGTCGTGCGATCGTATTGGTGCTCTTTCTGACATTTCCCATCAGCACTTTCAGTATCTATGCGTTCTCCATCGCTTCGGGGTTTTTGTGGTTAGCAACCGTACCACCTACCTCCGGGCTGGTCGCGCAAATGTTCGGCGTGCGCTATATGGGTACACTCTATGGTATTGTTTTTCTGAATCACCAACTGGGTTCATTTGCCGGAGTGTGGCTTGGCGGTTACTTTTATGACAAAGTCGGATCCTATGACCAGGTGTGGTGGGCAGCTGCAATTATTGCTGCTATCACATCAATTATCCATGTGTTTATTGATGAGCGGCCTGTCGCAAGACTTAGACTGCAGCAATCCAGCAGTTCATTTTGAGTCCAAACGATAATTCGCCTGCGGCCGGCAGTACCGTCAGCCAAATCAAGTATGTGTAAAATAACCTTCCAATTTAGAAGTGCCACCACCCAAAAACAGCGTTAGAATAGAAAGCTAAAGCCTTTTGCTCGCAATCACAGGAGTTAATAATGCCTTTTATTCCATCTATTGCTGACAATGCACGGCCCTCAACCATTTTACAAAAGCATCCTGAAAGCGGCCGCCTAATTATGGCTTTCACTGAACAGCTTATCCGAGGCCCTTGCTCGTTGAGCATTGCAGAGCGAGAGCTGATCGGTGCCTTTACCTCTGGCATCAACCGTTGCCAATTCTGCTGCGATACACACTCCGCGACGGCCGAAGCTCTGGGAGTGGAAAAAGGCTTAATCGACAGCCTGATCGAAGATATCGACGCTGCTGATATTGATGACAAAATGAAGCCTTTGCTCAAGTACGCTAAAAAGCTGACTGAGCGACCGACCCAGGTGACACAGGCGGATGTCGATGCCATCTTTGCTGCTGGTTGGGATGAGGACGCCTTTTATCATACCGTGTCAATCTGCGGGCTGTTTAACTACTATAATCGACTCATTGAGGGGTACGGTGTCAAATCGGCACCGCAGTATCGTGATTTTATTGGTGAACGCCTCGCCAACGAAGGCTATCTTAGCGCGCTCGACCATACCGATTAGCTCATCTAACACAAAGAAGGACGAGCCGAATGAGCTTTAGAGTACCTGAACAGATTGAAACAGAACGGCTGCTCATGCGGCAGCTAACCATTCAGGATTGGGATGATTTACTGCCCTATTACTCCAGTGAAATAGCTACCAGATACACAACCGGCCGTCCCTTGAACCGGGCCGAAACCTGGCGCTCAATTGCCTGCATGATCGGCCATTGGCAAATTCATGGTTACGGCCCCTACGCACTCGAACAAAAGAGTAATGGTGCCCTCATCGGTATCTGCGGGTACTGGTACCCTGGCGAGTGGCCTGAACCCGAAATCAAATGGGGATTATTGCAGCAATACTGGGGCAAAGGTTATGCCAAGGAAGCAGCCAGCGCAGCACT
>CBDUGR010000484.1:0-2182 GCA_965366515.1 uncultured Gammaproteobacteria bacterium
GGGTCGCCCGAAAAAACTGACTTTTGGACCATGGATGCTTTCCGCTTTAAAACTGACCGCCAAACTCAAATTCCTGCGTGGTACCGCCTTTGATGTTGTTGGATACAGCGCCGAACGTAAAGCGGAGCGTGAACTGATCCATCAGTATAAAACAACCCTCCAACAGCTCATGAATGATCTAAAAATAGAAAATTACGAAATAGCAATAGCGATCGCAAGCATTCCGGATCAGATTCGCGGTTACGGCCCGGTGAAGGAGTCGGCCATGAATGAAGCCTCGCAGCAAACCAAAATACTGCTAGACCAGTTTTACGGCAAAGCTGAACCGGTAAAATTCGTTGAGGTTGCCTAGCTGGACCAACACTCAAAGAGTTTTTTGACATGCTGGCCCAAGTCTTATTGCCAAGCCTACCTAAACATGGTTTTATGCTTCTATTCGTTCAAATGAGATTCTGAAGGGCTATATGCAAGTTTACAGTATTGATGGAGTTACCCCGGTCGTCGACCCAACCGCTTTTGTGCACCCCACAGCCGTATTGATTGGCGATGTCATCATCGGCCCCGGTGTGTATGTCGGCCCCTGTGCATCATTAAGAGGCGATTTTGGGCGACTGATTATCAAGGAAGGCGCCAATATTCAAGACACCTGCGTGATACACGGTTTTCCGGATCGCGATACCATAGTAGAAGAGAACGGCCACATCGGTCATGGCGCGGTCATTCACTGCTGCCGCATCGGCAAAAACGCACTGGTCGGAATGAACGCCGTGGTCATGGATGGCGCCATTATCAACGAAAACTCCATTGTCGCCGCTTGCTCCTTTGTCAAAGCCGCCTTTGAATGCCCAGCACAAAGCCTGGTCGCCGGAACACCCGCCAAAGTAATTCGATCCGTTACTGATGACGAGTTGAAATGGAAAACACGCGGAACAGGCGAGTATCACAAACTGGTGACCCGCTCGCTGGCGAGCCTCAAGCAAGTTGAACCACTAACAGAGGTTGAGCCTGATCGAAAGAAAATTGAAGGGAGTGATATTAAGCCCTTGTATGAGACAAGGGAGGAATGGGATTAGTCGGCTAAAATTGGACTTGCCCCGATATCTGGACACTGCCCAGCTTCGTTTTGAGACACGTTCAAATACTTCTGGACTGCCGCCGCCAATATGGCTGTGTCGGCTTGCTCTGTTCTAGAAAACTTTAATGTAATCGAAACTGTCAGCCTTGGCCAATTCACCTGTTTTGTAGATACGTTTTCTGAACCGTTCTTTTTTAAACTACTGAAGAATTTGATTTGTGGATGTCCAATATTAGACGCACCTGCAGGTGCGGCATTTACCAATAGTGTTGTATTCTATGAGTTTTAATCTCTGTGGATTAATTCCCTCGCTGCTTGCAGGGTGGTTTATTCAGGGGTTATTGAAGTAATCCAGGGTAAGATTTCTCTGCCTTGCTATACTGATTTGAGCACTGTTTTACATCAGGCTACTACAAAAGGTCTTCCGGCAATCGAAGGTAGACCGCCATTAGCCTGTATTGAAATCGTATTAAAAAGAATGTTTCCCTAAAATAAGCATACAGAACAATGGGAGGGACACCTTGCTTACTTGGATCATCGCGGCCATTGCAGCCGCACTTCTGTTTTGGATTATCTTTGTGTTCAATCGCCTCGTGCGGCTGCGCAACCAGATGCGCAATGCCTGGGCAGATATCGATGTGCAACTTACCCGGCGGCATGATTTGGTACCGCAGCTGGTAGCGGCGGTAAAGGGTTATGTAAGCCACGAACAGGCAGTGCTGACCGCTGTTACGCAGTTGCGCTCTGAGGCGTTGACGCAGACAAGCCCCGCTCGGCTGTACTCGATCGAGTCGGCGTTGGAGCGGGCGTTGACGGGGTTGTTCGCGTTGCAGGAGGCGTATCCTGACCTAAAGGCGAGCGACAGTTTCCTCAAGCTGCAAAGCGGTCTGGTCGAGATCGAAGACCATCTGCAATACGCGCGTCGTTACTACAATGGCGCGGTACGAGACAACAACGACGTTGTGCAGCGCGTGCCGGATTTGGTTGTCGCGCGCATTTGCGGCTTTCATAACGGCGAGTTCTATCAAGCTGGCGAGGATGAACGCGACGCCGTCAATGTGACATTGTCATGAGGCCCTTTCAAGCTTTCCGCTTTGTTCTGTACTC
>CBDUGR010000485.1:0-2172 GCA_965366515.1 uncultured Gammaproteobacteria bacterium
CAGATGTAAATCATGGTTGCCGAGAACGATAGTTGCCTGTTGCCCAAGGCCTTTCAGAAAGCGCAGTGTTTGTAACGAATCCGGGCCACGATTAACCAAATCTCCCGCCACCCAAAGATGGTCAGAGCTGACATCAAACTTCGCTGTATCGAGCAGGCAGATCAGCGGTTCAAAACACCCCTGGATATCGCCAATTGCATAGGTTGCCATCGTTTACCAATAGAGTTCTTAGTGAAGTGCGTGCGGCAGTGCTAAAGTGAAAGCGTCAATCGGTGCGCTGAACAAATGACCGTCTTCACTGAGCATTTGGTAACTACCCTGCATATGCCCCACTTTAGTTGTAAGTACCACCCCGCTATTATAGGTATAACTGGCGCCGGGTTCGATGATAGGTTGCTCTCCCACAACGCCTTCCCCCTGTACTTCCTGTACTTCGTTGTTGGCATCGGTAATGATCCAGTGACGACTTAAAAGCTGCGCCGGGAGCTCGCCTATGTTGGTGATGGTAATAGTATACGAGAACACAAACTGGTTCTCCTGTGGGTCGGATTGCTCATCGATGAAGCTGGTGGCTACGTCGACCAGAATTTGATAGCGATCGTCCTTAAAATCAGTCATTTTGTATCACATCTGTATTCCACTAGTGTCAGTCTAGAGTATCGCTGATTGTGACAAAGTTTTGTAGTGTTAGATTTTCCGGGCGAAGTCCAGGGTCGATTCCAATTTTCTCAAGCTGCGCGGCGGTTATAAATTTTTTCAGGTTGTTACGAATCGTTTTACGACGTTGATTAAAGGCCTCGCGCACTACCTGCTCGAGTCGGAATACACTCTTTGCTGTAATGGGTAGCT
This sequence comes from uncultured Gammaproteobacteria bacterium, assembly GCA_965366515.1. Taxonomy (GTDB): domain Bacteria; phylum Pseudomonadota; class Gammaproteobacteria; order Pseudomonadales; family IMCC2047; genus JAJFKB01. Next base: position 850 of record CBDUGR010000485.1, read on the forward strand.
GTTCATAGGGCGTTAGTCTTACTACTGAAGAGTCGACCTTGGGGCGTGGATTAAATGCACTGGGCGGCACTTTTATGAGAGGCTCCACACGACAATGATACTGCACCATAATGCCCAATCGACCATAGGATTTGTCACCTGAACTGGCAGCCATACGATCGACCACTTCCTTTTGTAGCATAAAGTGCATGTCCTGTATGAAAGGAGCGTATTCGAGCAGGTGAAAGATCAATGGTGTTGAGATGTTATAGGGCAGGTTGCCAATGACCCGCATTTTTTCCTGTCCTGTGATCAGTGAAGAGAAGTTGAATTTTAATGCATCACCCTGGTGAATCTTCAGATCGGGGAAGTTGAAAAATTTGGTTCTAAGGATAGGTATTAAATCGCGGTCCAGCTCTACTACATCCAGATGCCCGTCGTTTTCTTCAAGCAGATGTTCGGTCAAAGCACCTAGCCCGGGTCCAATTTCCACCAGCCGTTGGCCCGGTTTGAGTGCCAGTGCCCGCATAATGTCCTGTATGACCTGTTGATCCTCGAGGAAATTCTGCCCAAAGCGCTTCCTTGCCTGGTGGCTAGTGGGACGGCTCATCCCGCAGAATTCTCTGAACCGACAGCTGCAGCCATGGCGGTGGCATAGTCAATCGCTACCTGTAAACTACCAGCGTCTGCCTTTCCCGTGCCAGCCAGATCTAAAGCCGTGCCATGATCAACTGAGGTACGAATAATCGGTAAGCCGAGTGTGATATTGACAGCTTGGCCAAATCCCTGGTGTTTTAAAACCGGCAACCCCTGGTCATGATACATGGCAAGCACCGCATCGGCCTGTTCCAAATATTTTGGTGTAAATAAGGTGTCGGCTGGCAGTGGGCCCTGCAACTCAACGCCCTGTTCCCTTAATTTATCCAGCGTGGGTGCGATGATCTCTATTTCTTCGCGACCCAAATGGCCACCTTCTCCCGCATGCGGATTCAATCCACATACCAGAATGCGTGGATTGCTGATGGCAAATTTTTCCTTCAAATCCCGGTTAAGAATGCTGATGACCTGCTTTAAGCTATCCTCCGTGATTGCCGCAGGGACATCCGCCAGCGGCAGGTGCGTTGTGGCCAGGGCAACTCTTAACCCCTCTGTCGCCAGCATCATGACCACTTTGGGGGTTTTCGTTAGATCGGCCAAATATTCGGTATGGCCGCTAAAAGGAATGCCTGCGTCATTAATAATACTTTTCTGAACGGGGGCGGTGACCATGGCGTCAAACTGGCCTTGCAGACATCCGGTTCCTGCAATCTCCAGAGTATTCAATACATAGCGGGCATTCGTTCT
>CBDUGR010000486.1:0-2168 GCA_965366515.1 uncultured Gammaproteobacteria bacterium
AGAAGGTAAAAAACGCATGAAGCAAGTGGGTCAGGTTGAAATTCCTCAAGAAGCCTTCCTGGCGGTCCTGAAAATTGATAAATGATGCAAAAAAACAATAAGGTGAGCCAGAAATGGACTTAGATTTCCCCCTGATACTCGTGACGGCAGTTTTTATAACAGGAGCTGTATGGCTTGTCGATGTAGTTTGGTGGGCTCCGTTTCGAGCAAAAAGAGATGGCATTGACAGCGATGATACAGAGCAGTCGCAGCCGGCAGTTGTAGAATACTCAAAATCGTTTTTCCCCGTCTTGTTTGTTGTTTTAGTTTTACGTTCGTTTTTGTATGAGCCGTTTCAAATCCCTTCAGGGTCAATGTTGCCGACGCTGAAAATAGGGGATTTTATACTGGTGAATAAGTTTAACTATGGGCTGCGACTACCTGTTTTAGGTACTAAAGTCTTCTCAGTTGGGGATCCGCAACGCGGTGACGTGATGGTATTCAAGTTTCCAGGAAATCATAAAATAAATTATATTAAGCGTGTTGTGGGTTTGCCCGGTGATACGATCAGTTATCGTAATAAGCAGTTAAAAGTTAATGGTGATCTGGTGCCGCTCAAGTTGATTGCTCAGTTGCCGCCGGGGAGCCCCCGTTTCCAATTACTGCAGGAACAACTGGGGGACGTTAATCATCGAATCTATATCAACCTGATGCCGGGCGGTCGAGCCGGTGAATGGGTGGTGCCTCAAGGTCATTATTTTGTGATGGGAGATAACCGGGACAATAGTAATGATAGTCGGTTCTGGGGAACCGTACCGGATAAGCTGGTTGTTGGTGAAGCAGTGTCGGTTTGGATGCATTGGGATAAATTCTGGAGCCTTCCAAGTTTTGCGCATGTTGGCTCGATAGACTAAAGTTACAGAATCGTTAGCGGAATAAGCGTAACAGGTATCATTCAATCATTGAGGAAAAAACGGTGAAACCAAAAAACCAATCCGGCTATAGCATGCTTAGTTTGATCATCATTGTGGTCTTGGTCGTCGGTGGGCTGTTACTGACGATGAAGCTCGTACCTCTCTATATAACTGATTTTGCGGTTGGTAAAGCCCTCAATTCTCTGGAAGCGGAAAAAGACCTGATCAATTGGAAGAAAAAAGATATACGTGAGACGATCCGCAAGAAATTAAGTGTCGATTATTCGCGGAGTATGAAAGATGAAGAGATTATCATCACCAAGAAAAAAGATAATTTAAGTATCGATATTATCTATGAAGAGCGAATTCCAGTGGTTTATAACCTGGATATAATTGCTAAGTTTAATCATCATCTTGAAAAGAACAAGTGACGCTCGCACTCGATAAATTATGCCGTTCTCTGGGGTATGAGTTTAGTGATCAGAGCCTGTTAAAGAAGGCAGTCACCCATAGCAGCGCGGGAAAAAATAATAATGAACGTTTAGAGTTTTTAGGTGATTCCATTCTCGGTTGGGTCATCGCTGAAGCGTTATATCAGCGATTTCCGCACGCTAAAGAAGGTGAGTTGAGTCGCTTGAGAGCCGGTCTGGTAAAGGGAGTGACGTTGGCAGAGCTGGCCCGCGAGTTCAATTTGGGGGATCATCTCGGTCTGGGGCAGGGCGAACTGAAGAGTGGCGGGTATCGCAGGGATTCTATTTTAGCCGATGCAATGGAGGCGATCATTGGTGCCGTTTATCTGGATTCGAATATTGAGACCTGTAGGGCGCAGGTGCTGAATTGGTTCCAGGAACGCCTGCAGAAGGTGTCGGTGAAGGACAATCACAAGGATTCAAAAACTCAATTGCAGGAGTATTTGCAGGGGCGCAAACAGAGCTTGCCTCAATATGAGGTGGTGGCTACGCGGGGCAAAGAGCATGCACAAATTTTTGATGTAGAATGTAAAGTGAGCTTGCTGGAAGAGACTGTAACAGGCACGGGTAGCAGTCGAAGGCAGGCAGAGCAGGAGGCAGCTTTAAAAGCGCTTAAAATCTTGCAGGTAAACTAGCATTCGCTGCAGATGACCAATTATACCAATCCAGATATGATAGCTTTCTATCTTTCCTTCAGAGGTTCTTCGATTAAATGATTGATGATTTTTTTAAGTCTGAGTTGAAGCGAGGCAAGTGTGGTTACGTTGCTATAGTAGGGCGGCCCAATGTTGGCAAATCAACGCTG
>CBDUGR010000487.1:0-2168 GCA_965366515.1 uncultured Gammaproteobacteria bacterium
TGATGCAGGCGACGAGATTGAATTTTCACGGGCAATCAACCATGCAGCCGAAAAGTATGGTCGCCTCGATATACTGGTGAATAATGCCTATTCAATGGTTGGAGCGTCAATTGTCGATAGTAGCACCGCAGACTGGCACGCTAATTTCGCAGTTTCGCTGGATGCCACTTTTTTTGGTATACGTGCGGCAATGCCGCTGATCGGACGTCAAGGCGGAGCGATTGTTAATCTCTCATCGGTTTGTGGGCAACTTGGTGCACCATACACGGCAGGTTACGGTGCGGCCAAAGCAGGGGTGATAAGCCTCACTCGGACAGCAGCCCTTGAAGGAGCGCCGCTGAATGTGCGAGTTAATGCCGTTGTTCCGGGCGTCATATTAACACCTGGAGCGGAAGCTGCTTTACCTACGGAGAAAGCACAGCGTACCACAGCAGCAGGTGTACCTCTGCGTAGACTGGGAGACCCGCGAGAAGTCGCCAATACCATCTTATTTCTGGTTTCGGATGAGTCTTCATATATTACCGGTATTGCGTTAAATGTGGATGGAGGAAAAACCTGTGAGTTATCTTCGGGCGCTAATATGGACACATTTGACGCGACCTAAGCGCCAGGTCCCGGATAATGCTTTTTTTGGGGTGTTTTGCATCAGAAGCATCATTGGCATGATTGTTGGCGTAATAATATAGATACTACTGATTCATACTGATAGAAAAATTCTTGAAGTCTGTATCTGTTACAGGATAAAATTGAAGTTGAAGCCAAATTCAATATTAAATAAAGGCTCAAAGTGGGCAGGGCTGGTAATTGGTGTATGTAATTGAATTGAATAATTAAATATAGCTTGGCAAATTAAAATTTGATGGAAAGTATGAGGAGTATGTAGCGAATGTCTGAATATAAACTAACAATTAATGGTGTTGCTGAACAGTCTTCGAGTTATTTTCCGGTATTAAATCCTGCCACTGAAGAACTGGTGGCGCAGGCACCTGATGCTTCCAGAGAACAGTTAGATAGGGCGGTGACGGCAGCCAATTCAGCATTTGTTTCCTGGAGCGAAACGTCGGTAGAGGAGCGGATAGCTGCGCTAGGAGTTTTTGCTGAAAGTATTCAGAAGAATATGGATATGCTTGCCCGTCTAAACACGCTGGAACAGGGCAAACCGCTGAGCGAATCCGTGAACGAGCTATATGCTTGCCTCGGCTGGCTCGAATCTTTCGTACATGTCACGTTGCCAGCACAGATTCTGGTGGATGACAGTGAATCACGAATTGAGCTACAACACAGGCCGTTGGGCGTTGTTGGTGCGATCACCCCTTGGAATGCACCCTTGATGGTAGCATGTAATAAGATTATTCCGGCGGTATTGACGGGCAACACTCTGGTATTGAAGCCTTCGCCATATACACCATTAGCGACACTAAAGCTTGGCGAATTAGCGCAGGAGGCATTTCCTGCCGGGGTGGTGAATGTACTGTCCGGGGGCAATGAACTGGGACGGTGGATATCTGAACATCCTGTGATTAGTAAAATTTCCTTTACGGGTTCAAGTGCAACGGGCAAGGCGATAATGAACTCTGCGTCCGGCAATCTCAAGCGGTTGACTCTGGAACTGGGTGGCAATGATGCGGGAATAGTGCTCAACGATATTAATATACAGGAAACCGTGGAAAAGCTGTTCTGGGCCGCGTTTTATAATTCGGGACAGATATGCACTGCACTTAAACGTCTCTACGTCCATGAAGATATTTATGAGCCATTGGGCGCAGCGCTTGCACAATACAGCAGCTATATCAAGATGGGTAATGGCCTGGAAGAGTGTAACGTGCTTGGTCCTGTGCAAAACGAAATGCAATTTAAAAAAATTTGTGAATTAGCAAAAGCTGCTGAAGATGAAGGTGGCAGGATATTGTGTGGGGGAGTACCCGAAGAGGGTAAAGGTTTTTTCTTTCCTGTCACGATCGTTGCTGATTTGAGTGATGAAGCAAGATTGGTCAGGGAGGAACAGTTTGGTCCGATTTTGCCCATGATCAAGTTTACAGATATTGATCAGGCTGTTGCAACGGCTAACGATGGGCCTAATGGCCTGGGCGGTTCAGTATGGACCAGTGATTTGGAACAGGGAGAGCGGATTGCCAGGCGTTTGCAGGCTGGCTCTGTTTGGGTTAACA
>CBDUGR010000488.1:0-2160 GCA_965366515.1 uncultured Gammaproteobacteria bacterium
GTCGACAGCTTTAAACATCTTTTACTCCTGGAAATATGACAAAGGGCGTCTTGGCGGTATCAGTCAATGAGCTTACAATCCACCAAGCTGAACAGGAAAAGCATCTTTCCCAGTACGCGGCAATCTAATTTGTTACTTAACTATCAAATCCATCATCTAATAACGCAAATAATGTAGCCGTCCATTATCTATTGCTAATTTTCAATGGTGAAATTGAACGGGGAATACCCCAGACTTAAAAAGGCGCTATTTTAAACGAAAATCAACCATCAATGCCATTGAATAGTTAGGGCTTGCAACCCAATATCGCCTGCTGGCCAACAGCCAGTTTCTGGTAACTTGCGCCGGTTAACATCAATCCATCGATTATTGTTGGCATCGTTGTAGCCAATAGGTAGAAACCATAGCAAACACCAGTGGCAGTGCCAGCACCAGGAAATAATCGGCCTGCTCCCAGCCAATACCTATCAACACCCCTGCTACGTTAGGACCGAGAATGGCCCCCAGGCGGCCAATACCGATACCCCAGCCAAGTCCTGTATTACGCAATGCTGTGGGATAAATACCGGCCGCTGCGGAATACAACCCAATCATCCCGCCGATCGAGAAAAATCCCAAACAGAACGCCAAAAATAAAAGCATGGCAACAGAGGCATCAATCAGCGCAAATGCGACCATGCTCAGGGCGCCCATCAAGAAAAACAGCATAATCAGACGATACAGACCAAACCGTTCCGACAAATAACCCAACAATAGCATACCGACTAAACCACCACCGTTAAGCGTTGCTCCAACGCGAATTGCCTGATCCTGAGGTAATCCCGCGTTTACAATAATTTGCGGTGTCCATAGCAACAAGAAGTAAAGCGTCAACATACTCATGAAGAAACTGATCCATAGCAGCAGTGTGGCGCTCTTCAATTCTGCCGAAAACACTTTGGTTACACCCGCCTGGACTCTCGAGCCACTAGCTTCTGGCATTACTTGCAGCGCCTGGTGACCAAGTTTTTTAAGTATTCGATTCACCTGCTGCAAAGCATTTTTAGGTCGATTCTCAAGCAAAAAATGTAGCGATTCTGGCAGTAGCAGCAGCACGACAACCACCATTACCAGCGTCGCCAAGCCACCCCCCAGAAAAACCACCTGCCAGCCATAGGCGGGGATCAGGGGCGCGGCGATCAACCCTCCAACAAGGGCTCCAATGGGATAACCACTTTGTAGAAAGCTGATCGCAAAATGTCTGCGTCGATCTGAAGCGTATTCAGCCACCATGGTATTGAGGCTCGCCAACAATCCGCCCACACCCAGCCCGGTTACAATACGCACCGCAACCAATGGCTCAATCGTCTTAACAAAAGCCGTCATCAACATGGCACTACCAATAACTGCCAGACACCAGAGAATCACCTTTTTTCGGCCAAATCGATCCGCCAGTGGTGCGATGCTGACTGCCCCGATCGCCATACCGACCAGCCCTGCACTTAGCACCATCCCCAGTTGTTGCGGCGATAACAGTAGCTCTTTACTGATGGTCGGTGCGGTATAGGCAATCGCCAGCACATCAAAACCGTCCAGCATATTGATTAGCCAGCAGACCAGAATCACCGCAAACTGCATCGGCTTCATCTTTTCCTGGTTAATGGTTCGTATAATTTCTGACTGCTGCATGGATACCCCTTGATCTTTGTTATTGGTTAATAGTCTTTGCCTACCTACATGAGCTTAGGTTTTGCTAGGGCCTGCTAACACTAATCAACTCCAGTAACTGTTCCAAATCTATCACCCCCAGATCCATCTTTTCCGGCCAGGGAAAAACCCCTCCGCTGTCGACATGCACCGCTGCAACACCCGCGTTTCTAGCACAAAGCAAGTCATAGAGGTAGTCTCCTACCACAAGCGCTTGAACAGCCTCCGCTTGCCATCGGCTCAAAAGCCGTTCCACGCCCTCTGGATTAGGCTTGGGCTTTGCCTGCTCGCGCCCCAGAACGTGGCTGTTTTTAAAATAATGGCTTAACCCCAGCACCTCTAATACAAGATGCGCATTCGCCTTGGAGTTACGTGTCAGTATCGCCATTTCGACGCCTTCACTCGCGAGCGAATCCAGTAATGCCCGAGCGCCCCTTGCCGCTTGAGCCTGTCCCGCCAAATCATGCTCAATCT
>CBDUGR010000489.1:0-2159 GCA_965366515.1 uncultured Gammaproteobacteria bacterium
CCCTGACGGGCGTGCAGTCGACCAAATCAGTTATGTGGTGGATCAGCTGCAAAACAATCCGGACAGTCGGCGTATCATGGTCGTTGCCTATAATCCGGGGGTTGCAGATAAAATGGCACTGCCACCCTGTCACTCATTGTTCCAATTCTATGTCGCGCAGGGGAAGCTTTCCTGTCAACTATATCAACGCTCTGCTGACCTGTTCCTGGGAGTTCCTTTTAATATTGCCTCCTATGCGCTACTGACGCATATGCTGGCACAACAGACTAACCTGCAAGTTGGCGAGTTTGTTCATACCTTTGGCGACTGCCATCTGTATAGTAACCACCTGACAGAGGACATAGTGTATGAGCAATTGCGTCGTGACCCGCGTCCGTTGCCACAGTTAGAGATCAAGCGTAAACCAGCGTCACTGTTCGAATACTGTTTTGAGGATTTTCACATTCAAGGATACGATCCGCACCCTCCGATAAAAGCGCCAGTAGCGGTTTAGTAGCTTTCGTCGGTTTTGGACTATAATAATGGTTAATCAGCTTAAGACTGGATCAGAATAATGAGCCTGCCAGCCACCCAGGATCGGAGAATGAACGTAACAGCCAGCCAAGATCGACGAGCCAGCGAGAGATTTCGTGCCTTCCAGTACACGGCCTACGTCAAACGCAGCGGATGTTTGGGGCGAATCGGAATGAGCAGCGAGGCCGCAGTTGTTGATTTTAATCGTCATGGTGTGGGGCTATGTTGTGATAAAAAATTCAAAGTTGGGGATAGGCTGACACTCAGCATACAATCCAGATCAGCGGTGGTGCGTTATATGCGCAGGGAGCGAGGCGAATGCTTGCTCGGATTGCAGTTCATAGAAGCGAGCGCTCCCGATTCAGTTCTGTCCAGTGCCAGAAAAAGCGTGCTGGCGGGAATGGAACAGGTAATTTTGCGGCAGCTCGCATAGCGATTGATATAGCATGGAATATTCGATTGGCGGACATCGTAAATGATTACTGCCATCGAGAAAGGGATATTGCTGGCAGTCCTGCTGAGTGCGCTCATTGTATCCTATATTGACCCCTATGATAGACTGACCTGGTACCTGGAAACCTTTCCTGTACTACTCGGATTGCCACTAATAATGGCCACCTATCGTCGCTTTGCACTTACCCCGCTATGTTATCGCCTACTTTTTCTGCATGCGCTGATCTTGATCCTCGGAGCCCACTATACCTATGCCCGCGTACCCCTCGGCTATTGGATGCAGGATATCTTCGAGTTTTCGCGTAATCACTATGACCGAATTGGGCATATTGCCCAGGGGTTTGTTCCGGCCATTCTGGCCCGAGAAATACTGTTGCGGCGCTCGCCACTGGTGGTGGGGAAATGGTTGTTTTTGATTGTCACCAGTATCTGTCTGGCTTTTAGCGCCTTTTATGAAATGATTGAATGGTGGGCGGCCATCGCAGCCAGTGAAGCCTCGATTGAATTTCTAGGTACTCAGGGAGATATTTGGGATACACAGTGGGATATGTTTCTTGCTCTGCTGGGCGCAATGGGTGCACAGTGTTTGTTGGGGCGATATCACGATAAGGCGCTGAGCCGGTTGGCATTTTCAGGGGAAGCTACTCACCAGGAATGATTTTCAGGTAGACCTTCTACAACGGCTCAATAACCGCTAGAGTAAAGGCAGTGCAAAATAAAATGTACTTAATTCACCTGATCATTCCTATACAGCATGACTAAAAACGCATCACTGATAAGAGTTATTGGTCTTCCGCTGATTACGCTCTATGGTATTGGGACCATAGTGGGTGCGGGTATTTATGTGCTGATCAGCAAGGTTGCCGCGAGCAGCGGTTATCATGCGCCGGTCTCTTTTTTAGTAGCCTCCATCGTAGTTGGCTTTACCGCGCTTTCCTATGCCGAACTTTCAAACCGGTATCCACGCAGTGCAGGAGAAGCCTATTATGTTAACGCAGCTTTTAACCTGAACTGGCTTTCACTACTGGTAGGCCTGGCGGTGGTGGCGACCGGCGTCGTATCGGCTGCAACCATAACACGTGGTTTTGTCGGCTACTTTACTTTGTTTGTGCCGCTCGATGGCTGGTTGGTCATGCTATCGCTGGTCTCATTAATAGCACTGTTGGCTGTCTGGGGTGTCGCTGAATCACTTA
>CBDUGR010000490.1:0-2151 GCA_965366515.1 uncultured Gammaproteobacteria bacterium
AGACTCAGTGTTTGGACTGGGCTCGATCCCCTGGGGTGTAGGTCTGTTCGCAGCTACGCCTATTCTGGAGCTGGACACCAAATATTCTCAGGAAACCGAATCCCAGGCGATATTTGGGCATGTTGAATGGCAGTTTACCGACAAAATGCGCTTAACAGTCGGCTTGCGCTATACCGAAGAGGAGCGTGATTGGCAGGGTTGTACATTCGTTGCAAACGATGGCAGTTTGGCAGGTTTTCTCAATGCCCAGTTCGGTACCAGTTTGGGGCCAGGAGATTGTGGCACTATTGACGATGATCCAAATTCGCCCACTTATATCTTTGCCTTGATTGGCGGGCCCAATGTCAATGATGCTTTCCACGTTTACAAGGATAGTATCAGCACGGAAAAATGGATGGGCAAACTCGGTATTGATTACGCCATTACAGAAGACCTGCTGGTTTATGCCACCTACTCGAACGCCTTTAAATCCGGTGGTTTTAATGGCGCCAATTCGAACACCACGTTGCAGCTTAAACCCTACAAAGAGGAAGAGGTGACCGCTTTTGAGATAGGGGTTAAGAGCACATTGCTGGATGGCTCGATGCAAATGAACTTTGCTGCGTTCTGGTATGACTATGAGGACAAGCAGGAACAGGATTTAGCGGTCGCCTTCGTCGGCAATATCGGTGGTTTAACCAATGTGCCTGAGTCTCGTATTAACGGTGCGGAACTGGATATGCAGTGGATGCCGCTGGAGGGTTTAACCATTAATCTGGGAGTTGCCTATCTGGATACTCTGGTGGAAAAATGGAACGCTACTTCTAATGCCAGCAGCTGGCCAACTGTAGTCACCTTTGACGCCTCTGGTCGCGAATTAGCGCAATCGCCGGAGTGGACATACAACGGCATGGTTCACTATGAGTGGGCGCTAGGTAATGCGCTAATGATGGAAGTGGGTGCGGACTTCAACTTTACCGATGAAACCTCCGGTGGCGCCACACCCGAAGATGCAACGGACGACTACAGCATCTACAACGCACGCATCGGTATTAAAGACGTTGATGGTAAATGGCGCGCTTTGCTTTGGGGTCGCAATATCACGGATGAAGATTATTACCCTGCTGCCTATGCCGGCGGCAATGGCCCCTATGTTCGCAGCATGGGAATGCCGGTGACCTATGGTGTTACTCTGAATTACAACTTCTAAGTCGATAGAGTCCCCTCTGTCTTGGAAGATTCGGCCCGGTTCCTGCCGGGCCATTTTTCAAGCAATCCACACATTAAAGCGAGAAAAAATTAGTATGAAGACAAAAAACCTCCTTCTTTTGATAGTTCTGAGCGGCTTAATCTCTGGCTGTAATATTCCGGCAGCGCAGCTTACTTCATCTCGGGACGAAGCTGATCTGATTCTGGTTAATGGCAGTATTTATACACTTGATGCCAAGCGACCCTGGGTGGAAGCGGTAGCGATTAAAGATGGGGTTTATCACTACGTAGGTGATGGAAGAGGCGTCAAACAGTATCAAGGGAAAAACACCCAGCTTATCAACCTGCAGGGCAAAATGGTTATGCCTGGCATTAACGACGCGCATCAACACCCGGAAATGGGTGGGCTGAAAATGCTCTATCAATGCGTATTTCCCTTTACAGCAACACCGGATGAAATAGTCGCAACGCTTGCCCAATGTGTAAAAGACAACCCCAAAGCCGAGTGGATTATCGGCGGTCAGTGGGATAGTGATCTATTCGTCAAGTATCCGATGGCATCGCCCAAAGCACTGCTAGACGCTGTGTCAGGTGATAAGCCTGTGTTGCTGAGTTCAGACTCCGGACACGATGGTTGGGCCAATAGTAGAGCCCTGGAGCTGGCCGGAATTAACAAAGATAGCAAGGAAGTTGAGGGCGGCATGATAGGGCGCGACGCTGCTACTGGCGAACCCAACGGATTGTTGCTTGAACATGCTAATCAGCTGGTTGAAAAACTGGTGCCCGATTGGTCGATGGAACAATATACAGCGGCAACCCTCCATGCTATGGAAATCGCAAACCGTTATGGTATCACAGGTCTCAAGGACGCCTGGACCGGTGAGAGTGCACTGGCTGCGTTTAAGGCGCTGGGAGACGCGGGCGAGGTTAGCTTGCATTTAGCAGCCGCCATTGATGTTAAGT
>CBDUGR010000491.1:0-2150 GCA_965366515.1 uncultured Gammaproteobacteria bacterium
CACCGAATCTCGTATACCAATGTAACTGTAACTGTTAACGTGGCTGCACCTCGATACTAATCCACCATTACTGGCACTGTTAGCCAAACCCCACTCTGATCGGGCGAATAGGATGGTAAATAGTCATATCTACTGATTTTAGAATTGATTACTTTTCCCAAAGTTTGATCCAGTGAATCAGCAATTAGCTGCGCTTGTCGTTCGGCATCCTTAAAAGCAAGCTCAATTGCTTCTTGCCTTGCAGCTTCGATATCTTTGAAGGTGTACTCAATAGAATAGAATTCATTTGTTCCTGCATTAATTGCCAGATCAATTAGGTGGTTTACTTGCTCTAAATCATCTGTCGAAATAGCTACTTGGTTTTCGCCGCAATATTCATCACCCTGATCAAACATGGAGAACGATGATGGAATAACTGTATCACCAGGTAGCCCGGCTTTGCTCAATTCTTTGACAAGGTTCTCCATGATCATATTTATTTCTTGATTTACTTGGCGGGCATCTTGATCGCAAACCTCGGCCCCCATATGTATTGTTGCAACTTCCAGCTCAATTGGAAGAGATATTTGCCCTTGAACTTCGAGCGTGTTTCCCAATTCTAACAACTGTTGATTACCGCCGTTTTCTCCTGCCGATTCTGTGACGAAAAATCGAGGTTGCTGTAGAGAACGGCCAATCAGCACACCAAGAGCAAGCAGAATCAAACCGGATACTACAGATACGATTATAATGACGATATTGTTTTTGCTACTCATATGGCTGTCTCCCCGTTTTTACAATTCGCCTGCTTTATAACGTGAAATTAACTCCTCCAGTTCTTCGATAATCTGGGGCAAGTTCGGTTTTGTGAAGCTTAATCCTGGTGCAGGAATGCGATTTCGTTTGATGTCAGGTGGCACATGCTTATGATGCGGATGTGTTGAAGCCAATGTCGGATCGTTGGGGTGCGGGAAATCATCGTACCAATACAATTTCGTTCCTTCACGGTACGCTTCATAGCCATAGGACGTAATTAGTAGATCGTCAAAATCAATTTCTTCACGGATGCGTAAGCGGAAGCCATTGACAAAAAATAACTCCCCTTCGGCAATGCCTGTAAAAGGACTCACAGACCAGACTGTTATCGTGGAGCGTGTCACATCAGGCCGATTCAACAACTCAGCTAAAAACTGACTGTAGTTGGCAACCGATCCCAGCAGATTATCAGCCATGATTTAATAAGCAGGCTGGAACCGGAGTGAATCCTTAATGTTCTGCTTTTTGATTTGGACATCATATTTCTGCTTGCGCCGCTGCCATGTCTCGTACATTCCTTTCCATCTACTAAAATCAGTACGGGTTTCATCATATTCATCATAGCGTTCAAGTTGCCCACTCATAAGCGCTTGATAGAAGTTCTCGCTCAAAACGCCGTATTTCTCTTCGTACAAAGTAAGCCGCCGCTCAAGCATTTTCATCTCAACGACAAGTTCGTGAATTTCCATGTTCTTTCCTCAGATAACGTCATTCTCTATCATCAGTATAATGAGAAATTCTCCCTCGACAAGACAAAAGACAAAATTGACCTTGTGTCACATTGCTTCCACCACAAGCTGGGCCACATCCTTGACTTGCATCGCTTCGCCGTGCTCCCGATTGGCATCATGCATCATCGTACCACAGAAAGGGCAGCCAACAGCCAATGTTTCCGCACCAGTGCGACGCGCTTCCGCAAAACGGTTGAGGTTGACCGCTTCCGTACCATGCTCCTCTTCCTTCCACATTTGTGCGCCGCCCGCGCCGCAGCAGAAAGAATCTGTGCCGCTGCGCCCCATTTCTAACAGGGTGAAACCGGCTTTGGCCAGCGCATCCCGTGGCTCATCTATTATTCCGTTGTGTCGGCCGAGATAGCATGGATCATGGAATGTTACCTTCTCCAACTTGTTTTTATTCAGCTTTAACTTCCCTTTCCCTACCAAGTCGGCAATCAACTGTGTATGGTGAAAAATTTCGCAATGACCGCCTAATTCACCGTACTCTTTGCCAATGGTGGTAAAGCAGTGGGGGCAGCTGGTGACGATGCGTTTTTTGTCAGCGCCAGCGGCGTTGAGCGTTTCGATATTACCCAGCGCCATTTCATAGTAAAGGTACTCATTGCCAGCACGGCGGGC
>CBDUGR010000492.1:0-2146 GCA_965366515.1 uncultured Gammaproteobacteria bacterium
ATGCAAAACCAATCGCATCAGGTTGATCCCCTCCCAATCCAGCATGCTGCTGTCCGCTACGAAGATTTCAGAAATACACTTCATCGCCTCATTGGCCATGATAATATTCCAGTAACGGTCAATAATCATTACAGGGTAAGGTTCCGTGGCCAGACAGATAAACTCCAGCGTTTTTCTGACCTGCTCCATTTCTGGCTCTGACAACCCTGTCTCGCTATAGCATGAAGCGAACCCGGCGGACTCCAGAAGCGTATTACGGGCTCGCAAAGGAATTTCCAGCGCATCTGCCAGGCGCATTAACAGCCCCTTACTCGGTCGCCCTCGCCCTGTCTCAATAAAACTAATATGTCGTGCTGAAGTTTCCGCTTTTTCCGCGAGATCTAGCTGACTTAAATTGCGCATTGACCGCCACTTACGCAACAATTCACCCAGACTTTTTGGTTCCTGCAACGCCATAAGCATTACCTGACTAATATTTGAGAAATGAAATAATTACCAGTTTCAAAACCAGCAGAGTTGGGTAAATGTAACACAAATAATAACCAAAAAGGTAATTAAAATTATTACTAAAAAAGGAATGGAGCAGGTTGCTAACAAGGGGAATAAGGAGAAAAAGCGAAATGAGCGAAACATCGCAAAGACCTCCTGCACCAGACTGGAGGCTAGCCCGGATTTTTCGCCAGGCTCCAGGATTTTAACGCGGGGCTGTGTTGAATTGAGTATGCTCGCGACCGCAAGCGCATTTATTCTAAGGTGCAGCAAGCATGTGGGTTCAATTCAGCACAGAGCAAGTTAAAAACTGCCCAGCCACATGCCGGTAACAAACCCTCACCGAGGTGATTTTAGATCAAAGCCAATATGCGTAGGGACTTCAGAGCTACTTTAGGCGTACTAATGAAATATTCGGGCTGGTCAAACACCTGGCTTTGAGCAATCAGCGCTACTAAGGAGCTTATGGATGACTATGACTAGCGGCTAATCACCCGGTGCGGATGAGTAAATACCGTGGCTCTTTCGCCCCGTACGAATCCGCATAGCGTGACACCAAAGGTATCGGCAACATCAATAGCCAAAGAGGTCGGTGCGCTAACTGCGGCTATCACTTCGAGCCCTGAACGCACTGCTTTAACAGCCATTTCCAGACTTAGACGGCTTGACATCAGCACCCCGCAATTGCGAAAGCTCTTTTGCTCTAACAAATGGCGACCGATCACTTTGTCCAGCGCGTTATGACGCCCCAAATCCTCGGCTACGGAAAAAATGCTTCCTTCAGCTGAAAAAATAGCCGCCGCGTGGCTGCCTCCGGTCTGCTGGAAAATCTGTTGGCCCTCTTTCATTTGCTGCATCAAATGTGCAAATCCCTGCTCACCCATGCGCATCTCATCCGTCACCGATTGCAGGCCGTAGGCGTTATTTTCAACAATATCGCGCTTGCCACAGATACCACAGGAGCTGGTGATAATGACATCGCGACGCCGCACCGTCGCAAGCTCGGGATTCACCAGCTGCATTTTGACAACACCCGGCTCATCGGGACAAACGGCCATCGTCAGAATGTCACTGAGTCCTCGTATAATGCCCTCGGTGTATGCGAAGCCAGCCGCCAGCGCAAGAGCTTCCGGGTTTTCCGATTCGCCCAGTACACCATCGACATCAGTAAACCCAATTGCGCCGTTGATATTTTCTGTGGGTGTCCACATCAGGGTGTACTTGCCGATATCTTCTATATCCAGAGTCAGCGCATCTTCTTCAACCACTTGGCACTGCTCTTCAATGGCTGGCTCACCTGGTTTCGGTATGCGTAACGCAGACACAACATGAACGCCCTTGCGAGGCACGGGACAGGGAGTATTAATTTCTGAGGATTCTTTCTTCATAAGTGAACGCCCGAATGGGGTTCACCACTTTCGGGATAACCCCACAGCTCCGCATATTCGAAGCTGTGGGTATTGTGATTATATATTCGCTGTTCTCGGCTTAAAGCTGAGAATCGGCTCATAAAGTGCTGCTTTAAACACTAACACACGATAGGTGAAGAAACCAGCGAGGATTGATGCCGCAGCCAGTAACACGGCAGCATAATTTGTTCCGCCCAGCCATAGAACCAGTACTGGTAAAGCGATACCTATCGCGATCACCAATCCGA
>CBDUGR010000493.1:0-2121 GCA_965366515.1 uncultured Gammaproteobacteria bacterium
ACCTGAAGCAGCGTAGCCATATATATTTTTAATCCTTTTTAACTCATGCGGTTTCACCCTCTGCTGGATCCTAAGAATCCTTCGAGATGCGATAAACAAGAATTATAAGAGTATCAATCAATCAGAGCCAACAAAAGGCGTCCGATTAACCGTCAATATATGCTGTTAATGCCACAGATGCAGCTATAATGTGGTTAGCTAACCATGCAAAACAGGAATAGTGGCCGGAAAACATGTCATCGACAGAAGTAATTAAGGAACAGTTCGTCAGCAAAGGGAAAATCGAGCTTAACAGCCTGATATTTGAACTGGTTGCCGAAGGCCTGTTACTTGAGGAGGATAAAAATCGGATTTTTGTCTCCCAGCGCAAAATCGGACACAATAGCAGGCATCCTGTCGAACAGGTCGCAGCACATGAATTAACCGACCAGCAAAACCCTGATCATCATCTCGACCAGAACCGCATCTGCCAATGGTTGGCCGAGAAAGCCGGGCAGCCCTACTACCATATCGATCCTCTTAAAATCGCAGTGCGTGAAATTGCCGAGGTGATGTCCTACGCCTTCGCCGAAAGGCATAAGATTCTTGCTGTAGAGGTTACAGAAAATGAGGTGGTGATTGCCAGCGCGGAACCCTTCGTTACATCCTGGGAGGCTGATCTAAAACATGTGCTGCGTAAGAATATCAAACGTGTCGTTGCGGCACCCGGAGATATTCAACGCTATACCGTTGAGTTTTACGCACTCGCCAAATCGGTCATTAGCGCCGTAGGCGAAACCGGTGCCAACTCAAACGTCACTAATTTCGAGCAGCTGCTGGAGCTGGGTAATTTAAAATCGCCGGATGCCAATGACCAGCATGTAGTGAACATTGTGGACTGGCTGTTGCAGTACGCTTTTTCCCAGCGCGCATCTGACATTCATATTGAGCCTCGCCGAGAGCAGGGCAACGTGCGCTTTCGTATCGATGGCGTATTGCACATGGTCTACCAACTTCCAGCTCAGGTTATGACGGCGGTTACCAGTCGCCTTAAAATATTAGGGCGAATGAATGTTGCTGAAAAACGACATCCACAGGATGGGCGCTTAAAAACAAAAAGCCCCAAGGGCAAAGAGATTGAGCTACGCCTCTCGACTCTTCCCACCGCCTTTGGCGAAAAAATGGTCATGCGAATTTTTGACCCGGAAGTATTACTAAAAGGGTTTCACGAATTGGGTTTGGCCGATCAGGACTATGAACGCTGGCATGACATGACCAGCCGTCCTAATGGCATTGTCCTTGTGACAGGGCCGACCGGTTCAGGTAAAACCACCACCCTTTATTCTACACTCAAGCAACTGGCAACGCCAGAAGTGAATGTCAGCACGATTGAAGATCCGATTGAAATGGTGGAACCCAGTTTTAATCAAATGCAGGTGCAGTCCAATATAGATCTGAATTTTGCGGACGGGGTGCGGGCGTTGTTGCGCCAAGACCCCGACATCATTATGGTAGGTGAAATTCGAGACCTGGAAACAGCAGAAATGGCCATTCAAGCTGCCCTGACCGGACATCTGGTACTTTCTACGCTGCATACCAATGACGCACCATCGGCGATAACGCGGATGCTGGAATTGGGTGTGCCCTCTTATCTGATCAAAGCCACTGTTTTAGGTGTAATGGCACAACGTTTGGTACGTACTCTTTGCCCAAACTGCAAAACACAAAATACAATAGACCAGGATACCTGGGATGCACTAACCAAACCCTGGCGCTCAAAAATTCCTACCAACAGCTGTCAACCGGCGGGTTGTCTGGAGTGCCGGGATACGGGTTACAAGGGACGCTCCGGTTTGTATGAAGTCATGCCGTTGAGTAATGAAGTTAAAAAGTTGATTACTCCTCAATGTGACATTAACGATTTAAGGCAGCAGGCACTCAAGGAGGGTATGCAAACGCTGCGGCTCAGCGGTGCCAAAAAAATTGCCAGTGGTCAGACCACCGTTGAAGAAGTTCTGCGTGTCACGCCGGTAGTACAGGACTGAAAACCCCGTTAAAATGATCCCTACTGTGCCGTTTCTGAGTTAGTTGCACACACAACAACCACACCATTGATCATAGTTGCCGCGAATGAAGCTTGAA
>CBDUGR010000494.1:0-2108 GCA_965366515.1 uncultured Gammaproteobacteria bacterium
AGCAATTAACTCAATGGGTTAGAAGGGATATGGGTTAGTTATCTAGGACAGCCCCTTAATTTTTAATCACATGAGCTATTTCGCAAAGCTTGTCATTTTACTGCCTTTCGCAGGTATTATTCTCATAGCGGCATACCTGGGTGGCTATCTGGATGATTGGATATCCACTGCAGCCTACTATTTTGCGATACTTTTAGCGTAAAGCCTTATTCTAATCATTAGTTAAGCAAAAAAGAGCTCCGCATAGGTGATATGCGGAGCTCTTAATAGCTGGTTAAGTTGCCTGTCAGGCAGTTACTACATCAATCTGCTCGGCAGCAATCAACTTGCCTTTTTCCGCTGATTGTTTGAATGACTCTATCTGATCAAAACTTAAGTAACGATAGATTTCGCTGGCCATAGAATCGATACGATTCGCATATTCCATATACTCAGCCGGAGTTGGTAGCTTGCCTAAGATAGCGCCGACCGCAGCCAGTTCTGCCGAGGTCAGGTACACATTGGCGCCATCGCCCAAGCGGTTCGGGAAGTTACGGGTCGAGGTGGACAGCACGGTGCTGTTGGGAGCAACGCGCGCCTGATTACCCATGCAGAGTGAGCATCCTGGCATCTCAGTGCGGGCACCTGCACGACCATAGATATTGTAATAACCTTCTTCCATCAACGCATGCTCATCCATCTTGGTAGGCGGCGACAACCACAGACGTGTGGAAATACCACCGCCATGTTGTTCGAGCAATTTACCTGCCGCGCGGAAATGACCAATGTTAGTCATACAAGAGCCGATAAAGACTTCATCAACCTTGTTGCCGGCGACTTCAGACAACAGTTTTGCGTCATCTGGATCATTAGGGCAACAAACGATAGGCTCTTTAACGTCAGCCAGATCAATCTCAACAACGGCAGCATATTCCGCATCCGCGTCAGCAGCCAGTAACGCAGGATTGGCCAGCCACTCCTCCATTTTGCAGGCGCGGCGTTCAAGTGTTCTTGGATCACCATAACCCTCGGCAATCATCCAGCGGAGCATGGTGATATTAGAACTCAAGTACTTCGCAACCGACTCTTCGCCCAGCTTGATAGTACAGCCAGCTGCGGAGCGCTCTGCTGAGGCGTCAGACAGTTCAAATGCCTGCTCAGCAGTCAGATTGTCCAATCCTTCGATTTCCAGTATGCGGCCTGAGAAGAAGTTCTTTTTGCCCTTTTTCTCGACAGTTAGCAAGCCCTGCTTAATTCCGTAATAGGGGATAGCGTGCACAAGATCGCGCAGTGTGATGCCCGGCTGCATTTCGCCTTTAAAGCGTACCAATACAGATTCAGGCATATCCAGTGGCATTACACCGGTGGCTGCTGCAAAAGCAACCAGCCCGGAGCCCGCCGGAAATGAAATACCCATCGGGAAACGTGTGTGTGAATCACCACCGGTACCGACTGTATCAGGCAGTAACATACGATTTAACCAGCTATGAATGATACCATCACCAGGTCGTAGCGACACACCTCCACGGTTTCTTATGAAGTCTGGCAGCGTGTGCTGTGTATCGATATCCACTGGTTTGGGGTATGCAGCTGTATGACAGAAAGACTGCATGGTCAGGTCGGCAGAAAAACCCAGGCAGGCCAGATCCTTTAGCTCATCACGGGTCATTGGCCCCGTTGTATCCTGTGAGCCTACGGTTGTCATTTTAGGCTCGCAATAGGTGCCAGGACGTACGCCTTCAACACCGCAAGCGCGGCCAACCATTTTCTGAGCTAGTGTGTAGCCTTTACCCGTATCGAGAGGTTGAGAAGGTTTACGGAACAGGTCTGATTCAGGTAAACCCAAAGATTCACGCGCCTTCGTCGTCAGGCCACGACCAATAATCAGATTGATTCGGCCATCTGCCTGAACTTCGTCGAGTAATACATCGGATTTTAATTCGAATTCAGAAATTACGCTGCCGGATTCCGAAAGAATTTTGCCCTCATAGGGGCGGATTTCGATAACGTCGCCCATATTTAAGCTATCAACGGGCGCTTCAAATACCAAAGCTCCGGCATCTTCCATCGTATTGAAGAAAATAGGTGCTACTTTGCCGCCAATACAGATTCCGCCCGATCTTTTGTTT
>CBDUGR010000495.1:0-2106 GCA_965366515.1 uncultured Gammaproteobacteria bacterium
AAAGGTGAATTTAGCCGCGACCATTGGTCCACGGGAGGGGCGTTGGGATGTTTCTCTGATCATTAAAAACCTGACAGACGAAACCAGCTTTAACTGGATGGATGATACGCCACTGTTTTCTGGATCTTATATGTACGCGATGGAAGCACCGCGCTCCTTTACATTAAAAGGACGTTACCATTTTTAGTCAGCTTATTGGAGATAGAGAGCTTCCTATCTCCTTTTTTCCGTTAATTTGGTCACCGCCGTTTTATTAGTCAATCAGGCGCGGCGGTCTGGAATTGATAGACCTGAATAGAACTAACAACGCGGTGATAATTTAATATTAAAGGTGGATGTTATGAAGGTTGCCTTCCTCGAGTCAGGAAATATGGAGTCGGGTATTACCAACAATATTTTGAAGGCCGGTTTCAAGTTGACGTTTTGGGGCCGAACATAAGCGAAGTGCGGCGATTTATTGGGAAAGTAACTTCAGTATCAAGGGTAGTTTCTGATGATAATGTATTTGACTAGAGGTCTGGAGTGCGCATGATGAAAAGCACAATTCTACGTACAATCCTTTTCGGCTTGGGGCCAGCTATCAGTTTTATTGCTCGCAAGAGTCAGTCATTTCGTGAAGAGCTAAGTAAGCACGACTGCATCTTTCAGATGAAAACGAAGAACAATAAAATCGGTCGTTACTTCACCATTACAGATGGTAAGATTACGTCCGCCTCAGGGATTCATCCAAAGCCAGACCTGGTATTGTCATTTAATGATGTGGATGTTGCGCTGAAGGTTTTGCGTCCCGGAGCCAAGATTGACTTTAAGGTTCATGCGGCCAAAAATTTTCTTATGACCGTTGAGGGGGCTGACCCTCTGGCAAACTGGTTATTGCAGTTGCTCCAGCGGGTGGCCTATGAGGGCTTTTCGTACGGGAAAGAAATGTCGGATGGCTGCAAGCGTTACACGACTCTCACCAATGGCGGTCCTCTGCATGTTTATGTTAGAGACGGCAAAATAGTCAGGCTAACTCCTCTTGAGATTACAGATGAAGATGCACCAAGCTGGGAGGTAGAGGCTAGGGGGCGTAAGTTCAAACCGCAGCGTAGGACTGCCGTTGCACCTCATGCATTATCCACCAAAGGTGCCGTGTATTCGGAGAACCGAGCACTGTATCCCATGAAGCGGGTTGATTTTGATCCGAATGGCGAGCGCAATCCGCAGAATCGGGGGATTTCCGGTTATGAGCGGATCAGTTGGGATGAGGCGCTGGACATTGTCTCAACGGAGATCAAGCGGCAAAAGCGAGAACATGGCCCTGGTTCTATTTTTATACCGACATCTTCACACCATCAGTGGGGCAACGTGGGTTATTACCTGAGCTCATTGATACGATTTGGTAACCTGATCGGTTTCACCCGGATGGAGATGAACCCTGACAGTTGGGAGGGCTTCTTTTGGGGGGCCCAACATCATTTTGGTAATAGTATGCGAGTTGGTTTATCGCCCACTTACGGTACGCTAGAAGATTGTCTGCAGGAAGCCGATCAAATTGTTTTCTGGTCTCATGACCCCGAAACGACTTGTCACGGATATGCAGGTTTTGAAAGTACCGAACGGCGTATGTGGGGCAGGGAGTTAGGTATCGACTTCATCCACATTGATCCTTATTACAATGTGACGGCGCAATTGTTTGGTGGCAAATGGATACCGATTAAGCCGACGACGGACCCGGCTCTGGCCATCGCCATTATGCATGTGTGGCTAACCGAGGAGCTCTACGACAAAGAGTATGTTACGGAGCGCACTACCGGCTTTGATGAGTGGGGCGATTACTTGCTGGGTACTGATGATGGTGTACCCAAAACGCCGGAATGGCAGGAACCTGAGACAGGTGTGCCGGCTCGAGATGTCCGTGCGCTGGCCCGCTCATGGGCTGGGAAAAAGACTTATTTGGGCGTACAGCTTGGTGGAGCCTGCAGAGGGGCGACCGGGGCACAGTGGGCACGCTGTACCTATATGCTGATGGCCATGCAGGGCTGGGGCAAACCGGGTATCAATATGGGGGGGCTCAGTAATGGTGCGCCTGTTGATCTCAATTTTTACTTCCCCGGTTATGCGGAT
>CBDUGR010000496.1:0-2102 GCA_965366515.1 uncultured Gammaproteobacteria bacterium
TCCAACTGTAAGTTACGGAGTTCATCTACACTTGCGGTTTCGATTGCTTCTAATGCCATGTCAATTCTCTACCATGATGGGTTATTGATTTATGTTAAATCCGGCTAGTCGGTAGGAGGGCGCCAAAATAAGTGGCTGCTAGCAGATATTGCACAACTCCCTGGTCACCGAAGCCAAAGTGGTGCCTGTGGCTTTTGAACAGGCTTAAATAAATGAGCCTGGGTGCCTATTGTGCGCAAACTCCTCCGATTCAATAGTTTGGCTGCAAACGCATTCGCAAACCTACTTGTTTCGCTAAAAATCAGTTTAGCACGCATCGCTATTTAAAGGTTATGAGTGAGTGATGCTGGACTCTGATCTCTCTCAGTCCGTTTATTATTGTTATTCTGACCGTGGGCTGAGAAGCTAAACAAGCGGCGCATATTTTATCATTTGTAGGTAAACTGGAAACTAATTTTCAACAAATATAATACATTCAATTGACTTATATCAATTTTTTTGTATCATATTTTTCATGATTAAAGCGATTTAGCCTTTCAAAAGCGATTCCTGGAGATGTTTAGATGAAAACAAAAAGTTATGTATGTGGTGCCTGGTTTGAGGGGCAGTCCGCAGGGGCAGAGGTGTTTAACGCAATTACCGGAGAGCTGGTCAGTACAGTTGATAGCAGCGGTATGGACTTCGCGGAAGTGTTGCGTTATGGCCGTGAAGTCGGCGGGCCTGCTCTGCGCGATTTAACCATCCATGAGCGCGCCAACTTGTTGAAAAACCTTGCCAAGCATTTGCTAGGTAAAAAAGATGAACTCTATAAAATCTCCAGTTGGACGGGTGCGACCACCGTTGATAGTTGGGTCGATATTGAAGGTGGTACAGGAACGCTGTTTGCCTATTCGAGTATGGCGCGACGTGAGTTCGGTAACGAAAAATTTATTGTGGAAGGCCCGGTAGAAGCGTTGTCGGCTAAAGGGACCTTTGTCGGGCGGCATATTCTGGTGCCGAAACCCGGTATTTCAGTGCACATCAACGCCTTTAACTTCCCCTGTTGGGGGATGCTGGAAAAAATCGCACCTAGTTTGCTTGCCGGGGTTCCGGTTCTGGTGAAACCGGCAACGGCATCGGCCTATCTGACTGAGGCCATGGTCAAGGAGATCATTGATTCAGGAATTTTTCCGGAAGGTAGCATACAGCTGATTTGCGGAGGCGTGGGCGATCTGCTGGCTCATCTGACTGAGCAGGATGTGGTAACCTTTACTGGTTCAGCTTCGACTGGACGAAAATTGCGGGTGCACCCCAATATTGTAGAAAACTCAATCCCCTTCAATATGGAAGCCGATTCCCTTAACTGTGCGATTCTGGGTGAATCAGTTGCGGTCGAAGATCCCGAATTTGACCTCTTCATCAAGGAAGTGGTGCGGGAAATGACCGTCAAATCCGGACAAAAGTGTACTGCAATCAGGCGCGTAATCATTCCGCAAGCTCGACTAAAAGATGTTTCTGAAGCACTCAGCAGCAGGCTGGCCAAGGTTACTATTGGAGACCCTGCTGTGGAGGGTGTCAAGATGGGTGCGCTTGTGGGCCTCTCTCAGCGGGAAGATGTTTGGGATAATATCGAGCAGCTGAAGCGATCCAGTGAAGTGGTTTTTGGTGGCAGTAGAGATTTTGAAGTGGTTGGCGGTGATGTGAGCAAAGGGGCTTTTTGTCAGCCTACACTGCTGCACTGCCCCAATCCTTTTGAGGTCGAAGAGCCGCATGCGGTTGAGGCCTTTGGCCCGGTCAGCACTATGATGACCTATGCTAACCTGGATGAGGCGATGGCATTGGCGAGACTCGGTAAGGGCAGTCTGGCTGGCTCACTGTTCACTTACGACGGTGATGAGGCGGCAAAAATCATTCTGGGAACAGCGGCTTATCACGGACGAATGCTGATCAATAACCGCGATTGTGCGAAGGAATCTACTGGACACGGCTCGCCGCTACCAATGCTGGTACATGGTGGCCCTGGTAGAGCTGGAGGCGGTGAGGAATTAGGTGGCGCTCGAGCTGTCAAACACTACATGCAGCGCACCGCGCTACAAAGTTCGCCGACCATTTTAACGGCGATA
>CBDUGR010000497.1:0-2097 GCA_965366515.1 uncultured Gammaproteobacteria bacterium
GGGATTGCGCAACAGGGTGCGTTTGAAGGCCATGCTATGCGGGCAGTTGAGAATGATCGCGCGTTGCACCAATTTTGCATGATGATCGGCAAGATACCAGGTCACCGCTGCTCCCCAATCGTGCCCAACCAGTGTCACCCGGTCATGCCCGAGTGCCTGGATGACCCCAATAACGTCCTCGGCCAGCAGGTCTAGGCGGTAGTCCACCACCCGCTGTGGTTTGCCGCTGAGATTGTATCCACGCTGGTCGATAGCGATTATCTGGTATCCTTTCTCCGCAAACCAATCCAGCTGGTGTCGCCAGCACAGCTCAGCCGCCTCAGGGAAACCATGCAAAAATACCAAAGGATTCCCATTTATAGGTCCAGCAGTAATCACCCTCAGATCGACTCCGTTAATTTCCAACCAATGAATTTGCATGTGCTAGCCTTCAATACTTAGCATATTTCCAGTTATGAGCTCAAGGTGAGTAAGAATTTAATTCAAATGGGCAGCATTAAAAGATTCTAATCAAATAGACTATTATTTACAACAAACAACAGATAGAATAAAACATTGTTACAACTGCAATAACTCAAACCTCACATTCAAGGAATTTGCAACAATGAAATCCAGGCTGGCAAAACGAAATTGTAGGCTTTGTACGTATCACCAAAGATGCCTTCGACTTTTAGCAGGTGAATTTCCATTTTGAGCAGTCAGAAACATGAAATAGGTAGCGAGCATTTCGTTCAATTCTACGAGGATGACGATTTTCTGATAGACGGGGTGACTGACTATATCGGTTCTGCGCTTTCCTTAGGAGATAAGGGTATCGCCATAGCAACAAAATTCCATCTGGAGGCCCTTGAAAAAAACCTCAAGCAACGTGGCTTACTGACTGACGATCGATCCAGTAACAATCAAATATATATTCCCATCGACGCGAATAAGTTACTTCCAATGTTCATGGTAGAGGACTTGCCGGATGAGATGAGTTTCATTGAAACAATTGGCGGAATCATTCAAAAAGCAGCGACTGGACATAATGGACATATCCGTGTCTTTGGAGAAATGGTTGCTATTCTATGTGATAAACAATGTAATACACTGCAATCGGATAGGAATCACAAAGCAGCAATCCATGTCGAGAAATATTTTAGTAAGCTATTGAAACAGCATCGTTTCTCATTGTTATGTGGCTATCCAATGGGCGTCTTTCCAAAAGAATCAGACGCAAAGGTATTTCATGAAATATGCAGTTTACATTCTAGTGTGATCCCAACCGAACAGTTTAATGCTACGGCCAGTATTGATGTTTTACAACGCGCCATAGCCGGCTTGCAACAAAAAGCATTTTCGCTCGTGACCGAAGTAAACGAGCGATTAGTGATAGAACAGCTGTTACGCGAAGTCAACTTTGATAAGCTTACCGGATTGCCAAACCGCAGCGTATTTCAGGATCGGCTGCAAATGGAAATTCGAAAGTCTCACCGCACTCAATCATCGTTGGCATTGTTGTTTATCGATCTTGATCATTTCAAGGAAATTAACGATACGCTTGGTCACCCTATCGGGGACATGCTGCTCAAGCAAGTTGGGCAGCGGCTCTCGTCGTCAGTGCGTGGGAACGACACTGTGGCGCGGTTAGGCGGTGATGAATTTACCGTGATTCTGAGCGAGGTTTATAACTCAAGCCCCGTTGGTCACATTGCGCAAAACATTTTGCGAAATCTTAAAGAGCCGTTTCAATTAGGCAGCGATAGCGTTTTCATTACAGCCAGTATTGGTATTACATTTTGTCCAGAAGATGCTTGTAACGTTCCCGATCTGATCAGAAATGCCGACCAGGCCATGTATGCATCTAAGGATCTAGGCCGTAATCGTATGACCTTTTTTACCAAGTCGATGCAAGAAACTGCTCAGAAACGGATGAGGTTGATAAATGAATTACGCGATGCCGTAGCAGGCAAACATTTCTGTTTACACTACCAGCCAATCATCAATCTTTCCAGTGGCAAAATTCATAAGGCAGAAGCGCTCTTGCGCTGGCAACACCCAGTGGACGGTCTAATTAATCCGGCTGACTTTATCCCAATAGCCGAGCATACTGGGATG
>CBDUGR010000498.1:0-2072 GCA_965366515.1 uncultured Gammaproteobacteria bacterium
CCCGGCAATAAGCCTAGTACTACCATTGTACTGAAAGAGCTGACACCTAAAAGTCTCGGATCTCTTATGGCATGTTATGAACATCAGGTCTATACAGAAAGCGTCATTTGGAATATAAATCCATTTGATCAGTGGGGAGTTGAGCTGGGCAAAAAATTGGCCGGGCAAATACAGGCTAATGGTAATGATAAGAAAAAAGAGCAAGCGTATGATAGTTCAACGGCAGGCTTGCTGAGGTTTGTGCGAACTCGTGATTAGAATAATAAACGCTGTTAATTGCTGGGAGCCGTTGTGCTAGTACCTGTTATTTTAGCTGGAGGGGTAGGGTCAAGATTGTGGCCTCTGTCTCGAGAAAATTATCCGAAACAATTCATTCCCCTATTGGACGAAGAATATTCTCTCATGCAATCAACCCTGCAAAGACTGGAAGGGATAGAGAATGTTAGCCCGCCAATGCTCGTATGCAATGCTGAGCACAGGTTTATGGTGGCCGAACAACTACGTCAGCTGGGGATAAAGGACGCGACAATTTTATTAGAACCGGTAGCTAAAAATACTGCACCGGCAGTGGCACTCGCGGCTATTGAAGCCGCTGCAAAGAATGAAGAAGCGGTTTTGTTAGTGTTGCCCGCGGATCACTTGATCAGTTCAAACAAGATCTTTCACAAAGCTATCGAGAGTGGGTTAGCACAGGCTAAGCAGGACAAGCTGGTTACATTTGGTATTGTTCCTGACCGACCGGAAACGGGGTATGGCTACGTCAAACGAGCGAACCAGATGGCAGACGGCTGCTTCGCCGTGGCGGAATTTGTTGAGAAGCCTGATGTGAAGAAAGCAGCGGAATACGTAGATAGCGGCTGTTACTACTGGAACAGTGGAATGTTTATGTTTTCGGCCAAGGCTTATCTAAAGGAGCTAGGAGAGCATGCGCCGGATATACTGGAAGCCTGCATGCATGCCTACGACTCAATTTATACGGATTTGGATTTCAAGAGAGTAGATGAGCAGGCATTTTCCGAATGTCGCAGTGAATCAATTGATTATGCGGTCATGGAGAATACGCGTAACGCCGTTGTGGTTCCTCTGGATACTGGGTGGAATGACGTGGGTGCTTGGGCGGCTATCTGGGATATTACCGACCAGGATCACCAGGGAAATGTTGTCGTTGGTGATGTGATGCTGGATAATACGCAGGGCAGTTATATACGTTCCGAATCGCGTCTGGTTGCCGGGATTGGGCTAAAAGATCTGGTGGTGGTAGAAACAGCAGATGCGGTGTTGATAGCGGACCGTCAAAGTGTGCAGGATGTTAAAAATATTGTCACCCGGTTGAAACTTGATGCCCGTCGAGAAATAACGGATCACACTCGAGTCGTTAGACCCTGGGGATCCTATGAGTCGATCGTCAACTGTGGTCGGTTTCAGGCGAAACGTATTGTCGTAAACCCCGGAGCACAGTTGTCGCTACAGCTCCATCATCACCGTGCGGAACACTGGGTGGTGGTAAAAGGTTGTGGGTTAGTGACCAAAGGTGAGGAGAAATTTCGCCTAAATGAGGACGAATCGACCTATATACCGATAGGAACGAAACATCGTTTGCAAAATCCGGGTATAATCCCGCTGGAAATTATAGAAGTGCAAACGGGCAGCTATCTTGGAGAGGATGATATTATTCGGTTTGGTGATGATTATGGCAGACAAGATTGATTTGTCGCTTAGGCATAAATCATTTAAATAATAATAGGGTGTTTTAAGTAGCGCTTATTGTATCAAGTGCTCTTATTGTAAAGGAAAAATTCGTGCCGAACTTCGTTCACACTCGAATATTGCATTTACCACGAAAATACAAACGCATTATCATGATGCTGGCCGATGGACTCATGATTCCATTCGCTCTTTGGTCCGCGTTCGCACTGTATTTAAGCTCAGTTACCTATGATTCTTCTCAATACCTGTGGCTTTTTGTTGCCGCACCGCTGATTAGTGTCCCCATACTTGGACGCTTGGGACTCTATCGGGCTGTCGTTCGATACATGGGGCCTCAAGCAGCCTTTGCCGTCCTCAAGGGTGTC
>CBDUGR010000499.1:0-2067 GCA_965366515.1 uncultured Gammaproteobacteria bacterium
TGCGTTTAGATCAAATTATTAATCACTCCACGGTAACAGGTCCGCGCTATAACGCCACAACTCAGATTGAAATCGATACGGAGGAGTTTTTTTGAACATCCTCTTAAACGAATTTAATACTCCATATTTACAGGGGCACAATTTCTACTGGAATATCATCGGCCTTTAGCGTTGTGAGTTATATTTGATATTTTACTGGTGGCGCACAGAATGAGCACAAAAAAAACGCGGCACTGCGACAGGTTTAACGTTAGCCGTAGCACATAATAAAAAAGACATTAAACCGATTACAGATATTGTGAGACAACGACCCGTCTGCAATTTTTAATTTTGATAGACCTAATGCTTCAAGCTGGCAATAACTTATTATTTGTTCGGTAAGCGTTTATTGTGGGTCAAGCAATTCATCTGTTTTCAATTGGCTGCCAGCAAGCAACATTACAACTTTTCCGCGGTCAACCGCGCGAACATTGAAACTGTTTTCCAATGCAAAAAGTAGCGGTTCATTTTCGCCAACTCTGAATACGCCGCTGACTAATAGATTCTTTATGGATTCATCAGCAATGATAATTTTAGTTTTTGTATAACGGTTGTGCTCGGTTATTACATCTATCAAACGCGCTGAATCAAAGTCCAGTTTACCTGCCCTCCAAGCCTCAATACGGGTCAGATCAGCGTTACCGGTTTGCGTTAGCACGCCGTCGTAATAATTGACGGCCTGGCCCTCGGTAAGCCTGATCCTTGTTTCGCCCGTTTGATGCTCGATATTGCTCTCGGGGGATACATCTACCAAGCCTTCCAATACAGAAACTGTGATGACGCTGTCTTTCAGCAGGACGTTAAATCTTGTCCCGACAGCTTTCGCTATACCGTTTGCTGCATGTACCGTGAAGGGCCTGTCCGGCTCCTTGGCGACTGTAAATAGCGCTTCACCGCGGAAGAGGTTGATGCTGCGTTGCTGATCGGTGTAGCGCACCGATAATTCTGTGTCAGTGTTTAGCACAACATTAGAGCCGTCCGCTAACTTGACCAGCCGCTGTTCACCCACGGCTGTAATGTAGTGCTCTTCTGAAGGTATTTGCAAGAGTAAAACCATCGTCAGCGCAAACACCAAAACACTTGCCGCCAATGCTATCGGGATACTCCATTTGTTGAAGATACTTTGAGATTTTTTCCTTTGTTTCGCAATCAGGTTATTACAGTCAGCGATATAGTCGGCTATTTCAGGATCGTCCTGAAGCTCGTTGGATAGCTCTGAGATCAATTCACAACGTTCGTACTCACTTTCGTGCTTGGGGTTTTCCGCTAACCAAAGACAAAATTCCTTATCTAATTCAGGATCGATGGATTGCGAGCGGAGCTTGGCAAACCAGTCAGTGTCAACGCTGGTGGGGGAGGAATCCAAATTGTCGATCCCGTCAGCTTTATTACGGCTCATATAATACCCTTTAATCTTTCTTTACAGAGCGCCATTGCCAGGCTCATATCTCGTTCGACCGTACGTGTCGTAACTCCCAGCAAATCGGCAATCTCATTATACGTCATATGTTTAAAATGATGTAAAATGAACACCCTTCGGCAACGTGGCGAGATCTCTCGAATTACCTCTTTCATAAGTTCCAGCGCTTTAATCCAATCCAATTGTGTCGCCGTGGATGGTGACTCATCAGGGTGGCCATCATCTATAAAAGGTTGATGCAAGTCTCGTTGCCTCGCTTTATCTTTTCTCGATTTATCGAGCACCAAATTTGTTGCTATTTTAAACAAATAGGCTCTTGCATTGGTCTCGATGTGACTTAAATTTTCCTGTTGCAATAAACGAATATAAGTTTCCTGTAGCAGTTCTGAAGCATCGTCATGGCTACCTAACAGTCTAGTCAAATAATTTGACAAGGGGTGGCGATACTTAAGAAATAAAGCTTCAACATATTGCTGTTTTTCAGCATTCTGCGCGGTGTCTGCGTCCAGTGGCACCTTTTTTACTATATCTGTGCCAACCAGCCGAAGCCGTTTATAAGCCATAAAATATTACTCAGACAGATGTTGCTTGGTGATGGTTCACGTCGC
>CBDUGR010000500.1:0-2065 GCA_965366515.1 uncultured Gammaproteobacteria bacterium
CACTCTGACCCCTAATGTCTTTCTGGTGCGGTCTGATTTACCCTTATCCATTAGCAGAGAGAATGCGCTGTAGGCCAGGCTCGCAAGAATTCCGATAAACAGAATTATAATGGTAGGCTTTAACCACATGGGAATCAC
This sequence comes from uncultured Gammaproteobacteria bacterium, assembly GCA_965366515.1. Classification (GTDB taxonomy): domain Bacteria; phylum Pseudomonadota; class Gammaproteobacteria; order Pseudomonadales; family IMCC2047; genus JAJFKB01. The sequence goes on from CBDUGR010000500.1 coordinate 139, forward strand.
CTTAGTTATTATTCAGGGGAAGATTTTTGAGTATATCTGAAAAGTGAGTGTCCAGCATACGTGTGTCGCAGTAGTAACGGATTTAGTAGATGTCGATTAATTTCGCCGGTCTAAGATTCAAAATCGAACCCAATTGGAAAATAGCCTTGTTCTACGTGCTGTTGATGCCGGTGCTGTTGCGCTTTGGTTTTTGGCAAATTGAAAGAGCCGAAGAAAAAAAGCAGCTGGAGCAGGAATACCATGAGCGAATGCTGGCCAGACCCATATCATTACACAAAGCCCTGTTGCTAACGGATCGGGCTTATGTGCAGGTTTTCTTGACGGGTGAATTTGATAATGAGCGCACGGTTTTACTGGACAACAAGATCTATCAGGGGCAAGTGGGGTATGAAGTAATCAGTCCTTTTGAGCTCAGCGAGCCGGTGTCTATGCAGAGCCCTGGTAAAGCCGATACAATCATCGATTATGTCTGGATTAACCGTGGCTGGATCTCCTTGGGAGGCAGTCGTGAGCAGTTACCGCCGGTGCCCCCTGTGTTATCCAGGCAGCGTATTGTGGCGGGGATTGATATTCCACCCGGTGAGGCCTTTGTGCTTGCTGAGGAGCCGTATCGGGGTGTCTGGCCGGAAGTGGTTCAAGCTGTCGATCTTGAGCGAATGAGTGCGCGTTACCGAGAGGATACGGGCGTTGAGTCGGCGCCCTTTATGTTGCGCTTGGTCGGAGGCAGTCCGGGGCTGTTACAGATGATTTGGCACCCTATTAATATGAGTCCCGCCAAACATCTTGGTTACGCGCTGCAATGGTTTTCCATGGCGCTCGCACTGACCATTCTTTATGTTTATGTCACCTTTAAGCGGATCAAAGATGATGACCTCAAATAGCCAAGAAAATCCAATACTTGAAAAAACCAAAACAAAAAGTCGTTTTACTCTGCTATCCATATTCGCTATTGCCTTGGTGCCCATGGTTCTGGCTTCCTATATGTATTTTAATCAAGTCCTGGTGCCTTCAGCACGAACCAATCATGGCACATTGATACTGCCTCCTCTGGACTTTAATCAGCTCAATTTAAGCGATATTAAAGGGCGGATAATTACCACTGATGACCTGGAGGGAAAGTGGGCAATGCTTATTGTTTCAGGTGGCGGTTGTTTAGAAACCTGTCAGGCCAATTTGTACAAGGCCCGGCAGGTTAATGTTGCTCTGCATAAGGAGTCACATCGAGTGGTGCGCTACTATGTGGATGCAGGAATAGAGGAGGCTTCGGGGCTCAAGGAAGCTGACCGGTTAAAGTATCCGCAGCTTAAGCTGGTTTCAGCAGATCGATTCCAGCTGAAGGCCTATTTGGACAAGAACCTGGATGCGAATGCCGCGCTAAACGAAAACTATATCTTTATTACAGACCCCGTCGGTAATGTGATGATGTATTACAGCCCAGAGCAAAGCGGCAAAGATTTACTGAAAGATCTGAAGCGATTGTTGAAGGTGTCAAAGATTGGTTAATGCTGGTTGCCGAGTTTTAACTGCTATATTCTGTTTTCCCCGGCACGCAACCTTGAAGCGGATTTTAGGTGTTATGGTACGGTAAATAAAACGCTGAGCAGCCCTTAAACTTGCTATTGCCGAGAGCTATAGCGATAATATCGCGTTGTAGTCCCTCTTGGGCTTCGTGTTAACACTTAAAAGTCGTGCCGGTATTCCCGCGACCTTACAAATAACAGCAGAATTAAAATCATCATGTCAGAAATAACAGACTCGCAGCAAACATGCTCGCCCAGCTGGCGCGATTTTTTGGAAATGTGCAAGCCAAGAGTAGTAGCTCTGATGCTACTTACCTCTGTGATAGGTATGTTTCTGGCGACGCCGGGCATGGTGCCGTTGGATGTGCTTATCTTTGGTAATTTGGGTATTGCACTGGGTGCGGGCT
>CBDUGR010000501.1:0-2057 GCA_965366515.1 uncultured Gammaproteobacteria bacterium
GCGAGAAAGCAGCCTGACACCTTGCGCCATTTGTCCAGCATTGCAGAAATTCACCCGAAAACCCTACGCTTGGATGGCGCTACTATTCTCGAACTGATCAAGCAGTTCACGGGTAGTGGTGAGGAACTGCCAGTTATTCAGGATGCGCTTCCGATATCGGCTAAATCTCAGCTGAAACAGATGCAGAAACTGGTGGCGGAGCGAGCCGATTCAATAGGTATACCGCCAGAACTGATGTTGAATAAAAAATCATTAGCCACTATTTTGCTGGAGTATCTGACCAGTGGGAATGTGATCATCAACAACCTGCAGTGCTGGAAAAAGGAGCTTATTGAAAAGGAATTATCCGTGTTGCTGGGAAGCTTTAAGGTATCAAACTCATGATGTTGATCTGTACCATCTACAAAAGTCTTAAAAAAGAGGGTATGTATCTGTATATGGAGAAGTCGCAGCCGCTTGAAAAAGTGCCGGAAAGCCTATTAACAGTATTTGGTAAGCCGGAATTTGTCATGACATTAGCGTTAACTCCTGAGCGCAAATTAGCTCGGGTTGACCGTGATGAAGTGGTTCAAGCGGTCAAAAATCAGGGTTTTTTCCTGCAAATGCCTCCGGGTAAGCAGGATCAGGCCGACAGTCTTTATTTGAAAAATAGCAAATAGCGATCAATGCCGTGTCGGAACCTTTCTGGAAAAGCAAAACTCTTGAGCAGATGAGCGAAGCGCAGTGGGAATCCCTATGTGATGGCTGTGCGCTGTGCTGCCTGCAAAAACTGGAAGATGAGGATACCGGGGAAGTTCATTATACCCACCTCGTTTGTCGTTATCTGGACACCGAAACATGCCGCTGTGGTGATTATCAGAATCGTTCAAAATTGGTACCTAATTGCGTCTGGCTGACGAGACAGAATATTGATGAGTTCCTGTGGCTTCCGTCCACTTGCGCTTACCGGTTAATTGCCGAAGGTAAAGATCTGCCCGATTGGCATCCGTTGATCTCCGGTTCCGCCGACTCTGTTCATGCAGCGGGCGTTTCGGTAAAGGACAAAACCATCTCTGAAGAATACGTTCACCCGGACGAGTGGGAGTGTCACCTGATCGATTGGGTCACAGTGGACTAATCTTCTATGGTAATGGCTCAGCGGGTATGACAACGGCGTATATCACCCATCAGGATTGTTGCTTGCACCAAATGGGGAGCTATCATCCAGAGAGCCCGGAGCGATTGCAATCCATTCAGGCATATTTGCAAAATAGCGGACTGCTTGAGAAGCTTAAATGCCTGGACGCGCAACCAGCAACCGTATCTCAATTGGAGCGTGTTCATCCGGCCTCCTATATTGCCAACTTAACGCGTTTACAACCGCAGCAGGGACTTGCTTCTGTTGATCCTGATACCTCCTTGTGCCCACAGAGTATTCGTGCTGCTGAATTGGCTGCAGGTGCTGTGGTCATGGCCGTAGATGGCGTTTGTTCCGGCCAACTCGACAATGCCTTCTGTGCGGTACGCCCACCGGGACACCATGCGGAAAGGCAGACCAGTATGGGTTTCTGTCTGTTCAACAATGTTGCTGTGGGTGTGGCTCATGCACAGCATCAATATCGGTTGCAACGGGTTGCGATTCTGGATTTTGATGTGCACCATGGAAACGGTACAGTCGATATCTTTAAAGATGAGCCCTCGGTACTGCTTTGCTCCAGCTTTCAGCATCCCTTCTATCCGGGTCGTTATACGGATATTGAGCGACCAAATATCGTTAATACACCGCTCGTCGCGGGCACCGATGGTAAGCAATTTCGACGGGCAATTGAGCGTGACTGGTTGCCCGCGCTTGAGCTTCATCAGCCGGAAATAATTTTTGTTTCTGCGGGTTTCGATGCGCACCGGGATGACCCGCTGGGTGGATTGGAACTGTTGGAGGAAGATTATGCCTGGGTGACGCGACTGATTTGCGACGCGGCTGAGCGTTATGCTCAGGGTAGGCTGGTATCCGTTCTCGAAGGTGGCTACCATCTGGATGCTCTGGCCGCTAGTGTCGGCGCGCATGTTGAAGTGCTGCT
>CBDUGR010000502.1:0-2055 GCA_965366515.1 uncultured Gammaproteobacteria bacterium
CACGAGCCTTGATTGTAATTTGTAGAGTTTCCATCAATTGACACACTTCTGACGCACTCCTTTGAGGACATTAAGCTGGAGATAAGATTAACGAATATCCTTATGGCAATATTTGTGCCGTACCTGGTATTAAAATGTAGAATTAAATAACAGACTGAATAAATTGGTAAAATATATTAATATAGCTTTATGAAATGTAGGAAGAAAAGGGGCCAATCCGTCAAATAAGACAGATGGGTTAAATATGGCGGTCAAATATGACGGCTGCCATATTTAAGGCTTGAAGGACGGACGGCGAATGTCATGCTTGCGCATCCGTCCGCGAAGGGTGCTGGAATTGAGTCCGAGCAGCTCAGCTGCTCCGCCTTTGCCGGAAATGTTCCAATTTGTTTTTCTTAACACTTGAAGGATATAGTCCTTTTCCAGTTCCGAAAGGGTTTTGATTGGTGCATCAGGTGGGTTGCCTGAAGTTGAAGTAGGTGATTCCAACGGCGCAGCCAATTGCAGCATGTTTCCAGGTGTTACGATGACTGCGCGTTCAATCACGTTTTCCAGTTCCCTGACATTTCCGGGCCACGGATAGGCCTTGAGATCGTCCATCACGCTTGAGGGAACCGTTTTGATATGTTTGCCCAGCCGCCGCTGAAGTCTCTGAATTGTCCAATTGACAAGCAGAGGAATGTCTTCGGCACGTTCTCTCAGCGGCGGGATTGATAATGGAAACACATTCAGGCGATACCAAAGGTCGTCTCTAAAGCGGCCCTTGCTGACATCATTTTTGAGGTTTCTATTTGTTGCAGCGATTACGCGCACATCTGTGTTTCTCACCTGAGAGCTGCCCAATCGCTCAAACTCACCGTCCTGAAGAACTCTGAGCAGCTTTTGCTGCAGCACTAAAGGCAGTTCTCCGATCTCGTCTAAGAATATGGTGGCGCCGTCGGCAAGCTCGAAACGCCCGATTCTCTTTTCGACGGCACCTGTGAATGCTCCTTTTTCATGGCCGAAAAGCTCCGATTCAATTAAGTTGGCTGGCAAACCTGCGCAATCCACCTTGATCAGCGGCCGCTCCTTTCTGCTACTTCTACTGTGGAGGGCACGGGCGATAAGCTCTTTGCCAGTACCCGATTCACCGAGTATCAGTACTGTCGTATCAGTGGGTGCGATCTGCTCCAGGCTGAACAGAACATATTTGAAAACCTCACTTTCACCGATGATGTTTCCATAGTCATGCATCAGCTTGATCTCTTCACCCAGGTAGGTGCAATCCGCTTCAAGTTGATTTCTCAAAGCCTCCACTTCCGTCAATGCATCTCGAAGCTGTTTCTCTGCCTTTTTGCGCTCGGTGATGTCGATGGCAAAACCCATCAGCACGGGCTTATCTCCCATCTTTGTTCGCACCCCCGTATATACGTGGGGTATTTTCTTCCCGCTTTTGGTCACAAGTGTCGCCTCTACCGTTATTTCTCCCTCAGCGAATGTTTTTTCTACAGCAGCCGTGACCTTCTGGTGCTCATCTTCATCAAAAAAATCGGTCGGAACCATGTTCACATAATCATCGGCCGAGTACTCCGTGACTTCATCATGTCTTTTGTTCCGTCGAATAAGCTGCGGCCGATCATCCCAGATGTAAAAGGTCCCCGGCAGGTTATCGAGGATTTCATCCAAGATTTTTTTCTCGGATTTCAACAAATCGTTGGAATGCATGAGCTCGGAGATCTCATGTTTTAATTCTACGATCGTTGTTTTTAATTTTTCGGTTTTATTTTCAGCCGGCATTGTTAACACCCATAATTTTTCATTTTTTATTTCGTGGCGCCAAGTTTACAGCACATGTATAGTCGATGATTTTTAGGCGAACAAGGTAATCCAACAATTGCCTGATATGAGGATGCAATGTAAATTCTAAAGCAATTTCCTAATTCTGATAACTATCTGGCCATATATTGCATACGCAAATCTTTAAAATTTGGCAAGGGTTCAAAGTGTGGATTCCGTAAACCTAAAATTCCAGATCGCCTGAAAAATTTCAGTTTGCCAGGTGTAATATGCAGTTTG
>CBDUGR010000503.1:0-2040 GCA_965366515.1 uncultured Gammaproteobacteria bacterium
AAGCTTGTTTTAAAACCAGCTTCATAGGAAAGTAAAACTTCTTCATCGTAAGGAATTGCTGAATCGCCACCGGCTAAGAAGTAACTACCTAACAAAGGTGCATTGTAACTGCCCGCTTTAACACCTCGATTGATACCAGCGTAGATCAATGTATCCTCTGTCGGTTTCCAATCCAACTGGATTTTACCCGCCCAAAGGTTTTTAGAGTCACTGTCTTTAAAGGTGAACGGGCCTACATACCAACCAGCATTAGAGCCCGGAGCAGTCGGATCAACAACGTTAATTTTGTCGATGGCATAGGAAGGCAATACTCCGATATCAACCTGAACATCTTTCTTCTCTTCCATTAACCGCAAACCGATAGTGAACATCAACTCTTCGGATATATCATACTCATACTGACCAAAGATACTGTAGGAATCCGTCTGCAGGTCACCTTTAACTCCAATATCGATGGGAAGAAAAACGCCTGGGCCTGCAGGAAATGCAGAGATACTGTTATTGTGCGCCTTAAGACCATTGTCCGGCTGATTGTCGATATTCAGGTAGAAAAAACCAGCAACCCAACGGCTATTATCGGTTGAGCCACTCAGGCGAAATTCCTGTGTAAAGCTGGTCGCTTCCACTGAGGCATAGTTAGCCAACTGGTTGGCCGGGCCTGAATCCACATCGATAAAGAGCAGTTTTTCATAGTCTTTGTAATCGGTGACAGACGTAAAGGTCATGCCATTATCCATCTCGTAGTCGATATCCAGGTGTAAGCCCCAGGTATCGGTCGAGTTCGAATCCTTAAAGGCAAAATCGCTGGAAGTTGTAAAGTCATTACCATCGGGATCGAGATAACCAAAAAAGTCACCACCTGGGGTTAATCTACCACCACCGGGGCCGCCAAACACAGCATCCATAAAGCCTTGATCTGCTAATGGGCCGCCAGGAGGTACACTAAAGTCAGCACCCTGGAATGGATCGGCTATAGAACCAGTATAACCGGCCGGCACAATAGCCCAATCGGTTGATCCGGCAGGTGTGTCGATCACGTTGATCACTTCCGGATTGCCGGAGGGATTGACTCCGACAACAGCCGTTGTCGGCTTGGACTGGTAAGGGCCGGTGTTCATTTCTGAAGTAGCATAATTACCAGAAAAAGTTATTTCAGTGCGATCATTGGGCTGAAAAGCGAGAGTCAGACGAACCGCCTGGGTGTCTTCATCGCCCATATCCGCGCCGGCGGCAGCATCTGGAGCGGGGTTGAACAGTTGATCAGGGAAGTCATTTCGCAGATACGGATCCTGATCGGTATGTTTAACCGCAAGGCGCGCTGCAAAGGTTTCTGTCAACGGCCCACCAATGGCTGCTTCAACACTAAATAGATTGGCACTATTAGGCACATCGTATTCACCATAGCTGGCATCAATATAGCCTTCAAATTCTTCATAGCTGGGTTTATTGGAAACGAAGTGAATCAATCCACCCGTGGCATTACGGCCAAACAGAGTACCTTGAGGCCCTTTCAATATTTCGACACGTTCAATATCAAAAAGCGCAAAGGTCTGCGCCTGAGCAATAGCCATGTAACCTTCGTCAAGATAGACCGCGTTAGGAGACTCGACAATGTCATTAAAGTCGTTTTGGGTTACACCCCGAATAGTAAACTGGGTGTTCTGCCCGGCGATTGCACCACCAGTGTGAACACCTGGCGTTAAACCAGTCACATCAACACTGCGGGTAATTCCGAGTTCCTTCATTTGCGTGCCGGTAAAGGCAGATACCGCGATACCGACATCCTGTAAATTTTGTTCGCGTTTCTGTGCGGTAACCACGATTTCTTCCAACACAGCGGCGCTCACTGAACCGGCCAACAGGGTTGTCAAACCCAAAGCTACAACCAGCGGTTTTGGTGAAAATACACCTACGCCTTGATTCTTATTACTTAACTCTTTCATGCTGCTCCCTCCTGAGAACCTGCAATCGAACAAATAAAAATTAAGGGGCTGTCCTAGATAACAGATTTTATCTAGGATGGTTGGATGAGAAAAAGTA
>CBDUGR010000504.1:0-2031 GCA_965366515.1 uncultured Gammaproteobacteria bacterium
CGCGACAACCTACCTTAATTAAGCCAGGATTGGTTCTCTCCATCGCCACCAGCAGGCTTTGATTCGGAGAACAGTTAAAAAAAGCGCCAGTCGCTTTGTCCTGTACTTTAAATTTGGTTGCCTGTTCCATCAAAAACTACTCCGTTAGATTCGTTTGAACAGCGCGCTTCGAGTCGATTCACCAGCGCCATCGGCAGCCGTTAGAAAACGTTCCATATGGATATCGCGTTCAAACAAACGCCCCTGCATTAAAGCACTGATGGCGGCATCGATCATTGGTGGTGGACCACAAAGATAAGCCTTATTTCCACTAAATCTACCCTCAAAATGAGCTACTGCGGCTTCATGCACGAAGCCGGTAAACCCTTCCCAGTGATCATCAGGATCGGGTTCGTTAAGCGCTGGTACGTACTCAAAGTTATCATGCTCTTTGGCGAGCGCCTCGAATATTTCCCTGTTGTACAGTTCAGCCACATTACGCGCACCCTGGAACAGCACAATCTTGCGTTGATCGCCCGCTTCCAGCAAATCCAAAACCATCGACTGCGGTGATGAAAGACCGGAACCGCCAGCAATAAATATTAAATCTCCAGGCGCAGATTTGCGCACAAAGAACTGACCGTAAGGACCGGAAAGCTCCAGCTTGTCGCCCGCCTTAAGCTGCTGGTGTATATATGTTGTGCCCGCTCCCTCCGGAACATGTCGCACATGCAGCTCGATTTCATTCTTGAGTGAGGGTTTATTGGCGATGGAAAAGGCTCTAACCCCTTCTACGCCTGGAATACTCAGGTTAATATACTGCCCTGCCTGAAATTCCATCTCTCCACCCAGTTCCAGATGAATTCCCTTAATCGTCGGCGACAGCTGTATGATTTCTGTTACAGTCGCGTGATAATCCTCGACCGGATATCCAGCAAAATCAGGATCCACGTCGATATCCGCTTCAATCACCATGTCGGACTCAGCCGTAGCACAACAGACCAATATCTTGCCTTCGTCACGCTCCATATCCATCAGGGCAAAAGGCGACGCATTCCCAACTTCATAGTCCCCCTCAACGACCTGGCATTTGCAGGTCGCGCAGGTGCCATGACCACAGGCGAATGGTAACCAGACCCCCTGCCGCAACGCTGCGTCTAGAATGGTCTGGCCCTCTTCCACTTCGACGATATCGCCAGTGGGTTCAATGGTGATTTGATAACTCATGTTTCGATCTTCCCTCTGCTATCGTTCTTATGTGCCTAAATACCAGCGTTGGCATAACCTTTTAGCTCTGGCGTAGCAAAGCGGATTAATGATTTATGACCTACACCCTGCTCCTCAAGCCCCTTACTCAAGTCAGGAGAAAACGCTTGACCATCCAATAACCAACTGGCTGTTTCCCAGTTAATTTTTTTGAATTCGGGGTGCTGACCAAAGGCATCTGGCATCACCTGCTCTATGAGTTCAGCAAAAGTCATAGCGGGCGGCAAAGGAATTGCTTTAGAAGCACAGAACAGCAAGTGGTGATCCCAGCCAATGAAGACCATAATATTGCCATGGTAGTTTTCACGTACGTCTTTCACATCACCGTGATAATCCGGTGTCATCGCATGTACTGGCATTGTAGTTTCTCTCTCTAATCCAAATAAATCGATCAGCCTTTATGACTGTGTCGGTTAAGCCACACCTTTCCAGGCTTTCCAGCGCATATCATCCGGCGAACCGGCGTATTCCATATTGTCAGCGCCCATATTGATGCGATAGTAATCTTTCAATACCGTCTCCACATCTGCACCACCACAATTGCCCTGGAAAATCTGCTGTACAGGCAACCAAGCATGCACATACTTTTCTGGCTCATCATCAAAAATAGTCTTACAACCATCGGAGCAGAAATGATACCGATCATCCTTGTAGACCGAATCTCGATAGGAGATTAACGTTGGGTTATCCATTTCAGTAAAGCCCATAGGAATCTGGCAGACTTGGCATAATTGAGGTAAACCCGAGCAGTAGAAACGCTCGCCTTCTTTTTCCATTTCCGCGGCT
>CBDUGR010000505.1:0-2008 GCA_965366515.1 uncultured Gammaproteobacteria bacterium
GCAAATTTTCTGTTTTGATCAAATTCTGGGCTTTTACCCGGTTAGGCATGTGTGCGTAGCTATAAATTGCCAAACGTTCCGGGCGCATACCAATGATGGTATCTAGGGTTCGGTCAAAACTCTTCACCGTCTGATGCGGCAACCCATAGATAAGATCCATATTGATGGATTGGTAGCCGGACTGACGCGCGGCATCCAACACAGCCTGCGTCTGCTCGATCGATTGCTCACGATTGACCGCCTTTTGCACTTTTTCGTCAAAATCCTGCACGCCCAGACTAACGCGATTAAAGCCGAATTCACTCAGCATAGCGATGGTATTTTCCCTGACTGCCCGCGGGTCGATTTCAATCGAAAACTCGCGCTGATCCACTGGCGCCAGCTGGAAATGCCGCTCTGTTTCCAGCATCAGCTCTTGCAATTGCTGGTCGCTGAGAAAAGTGGGCGTACCGCCGCCAAAGTGGAGCTGATTGACTTGGCGCTGATCTCCCACCAGAGCTGCCTGCATGGCAATTTCCTTATGCAGATACTCCAGATAGGGAGTTGCCCGATCAAAGGTATGGGTAATGATTTTGTTACAGGCACAGTAAAAGCAGAGTGATTCACAATAGGGTATATGATAGTAAAGCGATAAAGGGTTACCCTGCTCGTTACTTTGCGCCAGCTCATCACGATAATCCCGTTCAGTAAACGCTGGGGAAAACTGTAATGCAGTTGGATAGGAGGTATAGCGTGGCCCAAAAGTATCGTACTTTTTAAGCATATCCGCATCAAACTCGATGGATTGGGGCTTACTTTCTTTCATTTTTACAACTCTTTGAGTTTCGCGCGTTCTTCCCCACGAGGTAACAGCACAATTCGGATTAGATTGTTTATTTTATGCTGCCCGACCAACAAACACCACAGGCGGCGTATAATGGGATTATCTATTTGCAAAAATATCACTTTATATCTTCCCCTATATAGGAGGAGATGCGTAGTGACGCTTTTATCAGCCCCATCTGCAATCAAAAATGTTGCCACATTCGACTAAGTTTTTAATATAAATCCTGGCCCAATTTGGTTATAGCAGAGCTTGCCAGCACCCAGCGTTACGAACACTCCAATGATACTTCCTTTATTGTCCATGAGGTGGGTGTAAATCTCAGCAGGAAAGTAACTATCTAATCATCCACATTAGCCTGCGACAATATGTCACATTCTAACCATGGTTGATCCTCATTATACTGCGCCGTTTTAGGGAATTGTCCGATGGATTTCCCTTCATAGAGCTGGGTCCGGAAGTGACATACAGAGCAAGCTTTACCGCTGACTGGCATGATATCGATCATCAACGCTGGGGGATAAAACTGACTGCATACTATACCCATGTAGAGGACTTTATTGATGCAGAGCGTTGCGCTGTTGCGCTGGGCGGCACGTGCTCAGTTGGCAACCTGACCGACACCAATGAGTTTGTTTATCTTCAGTTTGTAAATCAAAGCGCCCGTTTATACGGGCTGGATCTTTCCCGTCACCTGGCACTGGTTGAATCACAGAAATATGGCAACCTGGAGGCAAGCGGTGTCATCGCCTATCTGGATGGCGAGAATGATAAGATCGGTGACAATCTTTATAACATCATGCCACTAAATGCGAAATTAGCTCTGCATCACCGCCTGGGTGGATGGACTACTACCGCTGAAATGGAATTTGTAGATCAGAAAGACGAGGTGTCACAGGTGCGTAACGAACTGGAAACCAGCGGCTTTGGGCTTTTCAACTTACGTAGCAGCTATGAATGGAAACAGTTGCGCGTCGATATGGGCATTGGAAACCTGTTCGACAAGTTCTATAACGATCCACTGGGCGGTGCCTATACCGGCCAGGGCAAGACGATGTCGGGCACTGGCGTTGCCTGGGGAATGCCAGTGCCTGTAATGGGTCGATCAGTCTATGCGGGAGTCAACCTGAAGTTCTGATAGAGGCATTATCGTTTGAAACCTCCGGGTACTGTTAAGTATTTAGC
>CBDUGR010000506.1:0-2007 GCA_965366515.1 uncultured Gammaproteobacteria bacterium
GGAGCTAGGAGCCAGCTCCATTGGTGAAATTGCTTATACCGTATCTCTTACCAAACCTGATGTGGCGATCATCACTAATGCGGCGGATGCACATATCGAAGGATTCGGAAGCCTTAATAATGTGGTTCAGGCAAAGGGAGAGATTATTGATGGCCTCACTAATGAAGGCACCGCGGTCATTAACAGTGATGATTTAAATGCCTATAAATGGCTACAAAGAGCTGGATCTCGAAGGTGCTTGACTTTTAGTCTTGATGAAGCGGCAGGTTCGGATTTTTATGCAAAAAACTGTCATGTAACGGATGCTGGTGGCGCCTATAGTTTTGACCTGGTATCTCCCGCAGGGGAGATTCGAATTCGATTAAAGCAGTTGGGTATTCATAATGTATCGAATGCGTTGGCTGCCGCTGCTGGAGCCAGTGTCCTGGGGGCTAATCTGGAGCAAATTCAACGAGGATTGGAGCAAACCGGATCTGTTGCTGGTCGCTTGTTCCTGAGGACCGGTATTAATGGGGCGCTGGTTATTGATGATTCATACAATGCTAATCCCGAGTCTCTGAAGGCAGCGATCGATGTGCTTTGCAGGTACGAGGGACGCAAAGTGCTGGTGCTTGGTGATATGGCAGAGTTGGGTGATATAGCGTTGCGTGCTCATGTTGATTCCGCTCGCTATGCGCTCGAGCAGGGAGTAGATCAGTTTATTTCAGTAGGCAACCTGAGTGCGCATGCAGCACGTGTTTTTGGGGATCGAGGCAGTGCTTTTGCCAGCAAAGAGCAACTTGTTGAAATGCTAGTAAAAATTATGAATAAAAATACAACCGTGCTGATTAAAGGATCACGCAGTGCGCATATGGAAGAGGTTGTAACGGCCATTACCGGAGGAGAACAATAATGCTATTAAGTCTGGCCGAATACCTTTCCCAGTATGACCGTTTTTTCACAGTTTTTCAGTACCTGACATTACGTGGAATTTTGGGGGTGATGACGGCATTAATAATTTCGCTATTAGTAGGCCCGGTAATGATCAGACGTCTCAGCCACCATCAGATAGGTCAGACGATCCGTGATGATGGGCCAAAAACGCATTTGAGCAAAGTCGGCACGCCCACCATGGGTGGGGCGCTTATTTTGGTGGCTATCTTGATTAGTACGGTGCTTTGGGCGGATATGTCGAATCGTTATGTATGGGCGGTGTTGGGTGTCACCTTCGTATTTGGCGCAGTCGGATGGGTTGATGATTACCGAAAGGTAGTGGAACGAAACTCACGTGGCCTGCCCGCGCGCTGGAAGTACCTTTGGCAATCGGTAGGTGGCTTGGGGGTTGCTCTGTTTCTTTATTACACGGCGATCAGTCCTGTTGAAACAGTGTTAATCGTACCGTTTTTTAAAGATATCGCGATCCAATTAGGTTTGTTTTTTATTGTATTGAGTTATTTCGTCGTAGTAGGAACCAGTAATGCCGTCAACTTGACTGACGGTCTCGATGGGCTGGCGATCATGCCAACGGTGATGGTGGGCGCGGCGTTGGGCATTTTCGCCTATTTGAGTGGTCATGTTCAGTTTTCACAGTATCTGAATATACCTCATCTGCCGGGTGCGGGCGAGTTGGTGGTTTTTTGTGCGTCGATCGTTGGTGCAGGTCTTGGTTTTCTATGGTTTAACACTTACCCGGCACAGGTATTTATGGGCGATGTAGGTGCTCTGGCCCTCGGAGCGGCATTGGGTACAGTGGCGGTTATTGTCCGGCAAGAGATCGTACTGTTTATTATGGGTGGTATTTTTGTCATGGAAACGGTGTCTGTCATTCTGCAGGTTGGTTCTTACAAGCTGACGGGCAAACGTATCTTTCGAATGGCGCCGATACATCACCATTTTGAGTTAAAGGGCTGGCCGGAGCCAAGGGTAATTGTGAGGTTCTGGATCATTACTCTATTTCTGGTGTTGCTGGGCCTCTCGACCTTGAAGTTGAGATGAACGAGGTTGGCCATAGCATCAATGAATGTTAAC
>CBDUGR010000507.1:0-2007 GCA_965366515.1 uncultured Gammaproteobacteria bacterium
CAGCGTCGTCCGCTCCAGGGCTACCACTTCAGCGTTAATGCCGACAACCGCCAGCATTTCCCGCGTCAGTTCGGCAATACGCAAGCGAATCGAGTTGCCACCATCCACAATTAATTCAAAGGTGAGCGGTTCGCCATCCAATTCCCGAATACCGTCGTCGTCCGAATCCACAATACCTGCTTCATCCAGCAGGGCCATTGCCGCTTCAGGATCATACGTCGTCACCACTGCATCGTTAAAAAATGCAGAAACTGGATGCGTCCAACCGGCACTGCCAGCGGTAGCCTTGCCCAGGTAGATCGTATCCACCATATCCTGCCGATCAATCGCCAGAGACATCGCCTGTCTGACGGCCTGGTTGTTAAAAGGAGCTTTTTCCATATCGTAAATGAGCAGCTGCGTAGTAAAGAGCGGTCCTTCAGATACTTTTACGCCATCAATCGCCTGCATCAGTCCGATCTGCTCTGGCTGGGCCGGCCCAACCATCATATCCACTTCACCAGCCAGGAAACCAGCCAGCGTTCCGGCATCGTCGGCAAATTGTACAAATACTAGTTCATTCACAGTCGGCGCACCGGCAAAGTAGTCGGCATTGGCTTCAAAACGATAAAATTGATCCGGTTCGTATTCAACGATTTTGTATGGGCCAGAACCAACATTGGTAACGCTGTCAAAAACAACATCATCAGGGTTATCAATCTCGGCCCAAATATGTTGTGGCATAATGGGAACATCAGCCAGGACAGATTGTTCCAGGTTAGGGGTTGGCGCTGAGAGGGTGAGGATGACGCGGTAATCGCCATCCGTTTCCGTTGTTTCGACCGGGGTTAAATCGCGGGTGAAACGGCCGTGGGGGAAATCTTTGAAATAGTCAAATGTAAACTTCACATCTTCGGCCGTAAGCGCTTCGCCATCATGCCAGGTAACATCCTCACGCAAATCCAACATGACCGTCAAGCTATCCTCGCTCGCCTCTGAATTTGTCACCAGCCACGGTTGCGGCACACCTGCCAGATCAAACTGATACAGTGTGTCATATTGCAAGGTCAATAGATTCCAACCGGGGTAACCTGTAACATAGGTATACGGAGTTATGGTAGATTCGTCATCTGTTATTGACATGCGCAAGCTCTCTGCCGTCATCATCGATTCTTCCTCTGGTGCTTCTTCTTCGGCAGGAACCTCAACCTCAACGACACGGGTAACTTCAATCGTTTCTGTGACGCTTTCCCCTTCTACCATGCGCGTGACTTCCACTTCTTCTAAAACAGTTTCCGTAATAACCCGGGTTACCTCCACCGACTGTGGCTGACAGGCAGACAATACAAGCACCCCCGCTAAAGCAACTAAAAACCAGATAAAATGCTTCTTCATTCTCTATCTCTCCTTGTTTTGAGAAAATGCAATTAGTTAGTTTCTGATTGATTTGTTGAGTAATTACCCAGTTACCCTTTCATAATATTGCTTCCACAATTTTGCTTATAAATCTCCTCCTTTTCTCGCCTGCCTACCAAATGTTTAAACTAAATGGCAGGCTACCCAATGCGCCGCAGCCGCCTCGCGGATTTCAGGTTCGGTTACGTCGCAGAGACCTTTTTCAGCGATTGGACAACGGGTATGAAAACGACAGCCCGTTGGCGGCGCAGCCGGGCTGGGTAAATCACCCTGTAGAACCATCTGAGTACGCGATTTTTCCTTTATTGGATCGGGTACCGGGATGGCGCTGAGCAATGCCTTGGTGTAAGGATGCAATGGATTCTGGTATAAGCCGTCTCGATCCATAAATTCTACGATTTTGCCCAGATACATCACCGCCACGCGGTCAGAAATATGACGTACCAGGGCCAGATCGTGGGCAATAAACAGGTATGTGAGGTCAAGGTCTGCTTGCAGCTCTTCCAGCAGATTGATGATCTGTGCCTGAATAGAAACATCCAGAGAAGAGACTGGCTCATCACATATAATAAAGTCTGGATTAAGCACCAGAGCGCGGGCAATGACGATGCG
>CBDUGR010000508.1:0-1999 GCA_965366515.1 uncultured Gammaproteobacteria bacterium
CGGTGCCAGCTGACCTGTGAAATAAACCCGTCAAAAACCAGTCTGCCAAGCTGGGATTTAATCTCGGCATACACAAATAACCAGGCCGCGGGCATATTGCCCTTAAGCTTTTTCATCAGCCGATGGTACAACTGCAGAATCTCCAGCAAATGATTTGCCACTTCATTGGCTACTTGCACTAAATCACCGCTGCCAGACTCAAGGCGCACGGCAAAATCATTCGCAGTCACCGGCAACTCTTTATCCGTGAGAAAAACACGCTCATAGACCGCCTTAAGTAGGTCGTCCATCAAGGATTCACTCCTACCTAAAGCTGTATAGTAAAGTGACATCTGCTTAAACCCGGGCAAATTTTTACGCAGATATTTCACCTGTGTTGCCGTTTCCAACATGAACAACCGCAAGATTCCATGGCGCGACAGGTTAAAGGCCTTTGTTTTCGTATCAACTAACTTGAGCGCAACATTGTCACCTTCATCAATGATTGCAGAGTAGGCCTTTAATTTGATTCCGGCCTGGGAAATCTCAACCTCATGGGCAATTTCCCCAAAGTCCCATTTAACTATCCCGGATCGTTCATACTCAGGTTTATCGAGGCTGTTTAAACTGTCCTGCACCTGCTGCTTGAAACGTCGGCGCAAAGCATGAATATCTCGGCCCTGGCCAACTTCCAGACCCGCTTCATCAATAACGCAAATGCGCATCCGATAGTGCTCATCCAGCCCCTTTTCATCCCAGGCATCAGGTGGAACCACATGGCCTGACACACGCTGAATTGCTTGCGCCAAACTCTCAACTAAAGATTGCTCGCCTCTTTTCATCTCTCGCATCGCGCGATCAACAAAATCCGGTACCGGCACAAAATTCTTACGCTGGATTTTAGGCAACCCCTTAACTAACGCAATACATTTATCACGCAACATACCGGGCACCAGCCATTCCAACCGATTTGCTGGAATTTGCCCCAGCATTGCCAGGGGAACGGTCAGGGTCACACCATCAGCTTCGTTTCCCGGAAGAAACTGGTAGCTTAGATCGAATGGCCGATTATCAATGAGCAAATAATCCGGAAACTGCTGCTCTGTGATCTCATTTGCAGCGTGCTGCATCAAGTATTCACGCGATAACAGCATCGCCTTTTGTTCAGCTTTACTACTTTTCCTTACCCAATTTTCCAGATCTGCTTTAGAGCAAATTTCTTCTGGCAAACGCTCGTTATAGAAATCAAAAACCACTTGTTCATCTACCAGAATATCCCTGCGCCTTGACTTGTCTTCAAGTGCCGCCACCTCCTCCAAAAGCTTAATATTTGCCTGATAAAAAGCTAACCCGGTCCTTATTTCCCCCTCAACCAATGCGCTTCGGATAAAAATCTCTCGCGACTGAACCAAGTCTATTTTCGAAAAATCCACTTTCCTTCTAGCCACAATCACCAAGCCGTAGAGCGTAACCTGCTCAAAGGCCATCACCTGCCCTCTTTTTTTCTCCCAATGCGGTTCAAAGTGAGATTTCTTAACCAGATGTTTGGCGGCGGGCTCAATCCAGCCCGGATCAATTTTCGCGTTCATTCTGGCGTAGAGCTTCGAAGTTTCCACTAATTCCGCTGCCATTACCCACTTTGGCGGTTTCTTAAAAAGATTCGAACCAGGAAATATATGAAACCTGCGATTACGCGCACCTTTAAACTCTTTGTTCTCCTCCTTATCACCAATATGGCTCAGCAAGCCAGCCAAAAGGGCCACGTGAACCTCTGCATACTCCGCGGCCTGCTGATTGAGCTTATATCCCATATCCCTGCATACCAGTAATAACTGTCGGTGTACATCGCGCCACTCCCTGATCCGCAAATAGGACAAAAACTGCGTGCGGCAGTATTTTCTGAACTGATTTTGCGAAAGTTCCTGGCGCTGTTCTTCAACCACATTCCACAGATTTAGCAAGCTAACAAAATCTGAATCCTCATCCTGATAGGCCCGATGCTTTTCATCTGCGACCTGCT
>CBDUGR010000509.1:0-1996 GCA_965366515.1 uncultured Gammaproteobacteria bacterium
CGGAAAGAATGGACCGCCGATACAACCGGTCAACGCTGCTTTATTCAGGGCGTCTGGCTGTTCTTCTAATGGTATCTCATTGAAATCACATGCAACCGGTTCGCCATTCCAATCAGAAATGAAATCACCATCCGCCCATTTTTGCATCAATGAATACTGATACGGCGTTAATGATGCGTATTGATACTTTGTTCTATCTTCTGGATCAATACCGCTATAAAGATTGGGCATATTATTTGGAGCCAGCGGACGCTGTTGGGCGCGTTGTGCTGGCGTATTCGGCTCCATCAGCCTACTGAATATGCCTTTTCTTGTTGCCTTGTTTGTGTCTGAATTATCAGAAAGTTTAGCAAGCATTTCTGGTGCTAAAAAATCACCGCGCATTCCTTTTCCATGTCCGCTTCTAGCTGATAAACTGACCCATTGCAGCAAAGATGCACTACGAAGAATGGGGTATATATCACTTGTGAACGATGGCGTAACCAAATGAAGACCTGGGTTAAATACCCTGGCCTCAATATTCTTCGCCTGATCGTACCAGGTTACGACATTATGTATATCCGGAGCATAAGCAGGCGATGCAATAACAACCCATGCCTTTTCCGCCTCAAATGCTTTACCATCAATTTGTACCGTAGCGCTGACTGGGCCATCAGAACAATCATCATACCATCCCGGATTATTTGCAAAATTATTTAACGCGGTTCCTAGCGGCGATTTTGACACACCGTTACCGCCGATGACGATTAATCGTCCCGCCTCATCCGTTTCCAAGTGCCCTAAGACAATGTCGTCCTTTCCTTCCAATCTGTCATTCTTAACAAATTCTATCTGACCGATAATATCCTTATTTTTGTTACCAGGTCCGGAAATATTATCCCGACCTTCGATTTCAAGCTTTTGTTGATCGTAGCCCGGATTTCGTACATTCTGTGATTCTTCAGGAATTGTCCGTGACGCTGCTTTCTTGTTTTTAAGATGAACTTCCCAACTAATTTCAACTGACTCGGATGCTATCACCTCTTTAATGACGGTCTCATTACCAAATTCGTCAATTTCAAATTCATATACTCTGAATCGAGCTGCTTGCTTTTTTATCTTTCCATTTTCTTTAAAAGGCCCTTTCGTAGAAAATGACGGTGCCTCAGGGCCAATATAAAATTTATTGCTATTTCCAATCCTGGCTATACCGATTCCAGGGTAAATTCTATATATCGTTTTCATGACGTATCCTCCTGCCCTCTCTTAATATCAGTCATTATTGTACTGCTTTGTAAACGCCACCATGTCAGGAACGACTGTAACTGGCGTTATCCATGATCACGCCGTGATGGTTTTTTTACACGAAATGGTCATGATTCAGAACTCCTGTCTATTAAGCCGCGGACTTTTCCGCAACTTGAATTTACGCGCGGCGCGCACCCTATCAAGGCGACACGCCGGCAGAAACGAGGCTGTCAATATCCCCGGGCGATGCAGTTTCGCCTGTTAAAATTGGAAAGCGCTGATGGCGGCCCGCATGCACATATTACATTCGGCCAGCCTTCGCAGGTGATGTTCC
Source organism: uncultured Gammaproteobacteria bacterium (assembly GCA_965366515.1). GTDB lineage: Bacteria > Pseudomonadota > Gammaproteobacteria > Pseudomonadales > IMCC2047 > JAJFKB01. The sequence goes on from CBDUGR010000509.1 coordinate 1,562, forward strand.
GGCTCCACTTACGCAACCGGCACCGGCAACTCGAGATCTGGCAAGCGCGCATGCACGGGATATCCGTAATAAAACCCTGGATGCTATTACCATGATGTTCTGAAGCCCTATGGCCCGGATTACGCCGGGGATAAGTTGTAAATTCCCACTACCCAGCACAAAGCCCTGTGTTCCAATGAGACGCATCACCAGCTTACACTTTTTATATGCAATATGCACCAAGAAAATCAATAATCCTGCGTTCATTCAGTTTGTTACCATCAACGACAGCATCGAAACCAAGCAGTTTTTTTCTTTTCCGCAACAATCACCCGCCGATCTCACGGTATTACCCGGACCAAAAAGGAGAAGCACCGTTTCCTCACGCATAAATTGTTCCAACAATATTCCGCAATTGCATCTTTTGCTGCCACATCACTTGCGCCCTCGATCAGC
>CBDUGR010000510.1:0-1994 GCA_965366515.1 uncultured Gammaproteobacteria bacterium
GCCTCTTCAACAAGCTTTTGATAACGACGCTGGGTAGAACAGTCTCGAGTGCCAAGATGAATCGCATTTTCGCCATCACCCAACACCTGCACTTCGACATGACGACCGGAGGAAATATAACGCTCCAGATAGACTCTGGAATCGCCGAAGGCCGCCTCTGCTTCAGCCATCGCCAGGGTAATAGTCGGTAGCAACTGCGCCGACTCATACACCAGCTTCATGCCTCTACCGCCACCACCGCTAACCGCTTTGATCAGTATCGGCCATCCTGTTTTTTGAGCTAACGCTTGTGCCTCATCCCTGGTCTGTATTTCGCCACCAGGAACTACCGGAAGTCCCGCCGACAACGCGTTAAGCCTTGCTTTGAGCTTATCACCTACGGCATCAAGCTGCGCCACGGTCGGTCCAATGAAAATAATATTGGCCTTCTCGCAAGCTGCCGCCAGATGCTGATTTTCAGAGAGAAAACCGTAGCCGGGATGGATTGCATCAACTTCCGTCGTAACGGCCGCGTGGAGTACAGCTTCAACCTTGAGGTAGCTATCAGTTGAACGTGGCGGCCCAATACACATAGTTTTATCGGCCAAACGCGCAGCCATAGAATCCAGATCAGCCTCAGAGGCACAGAGCACTGTCTCTATACCAAGGCGCTGACAGGTACGAATAATACGCACAGCAATTTCGCCTCTATTTGCAATGAGTATGCGTCTAATTACCTTCATACCCTTTCCTCTCTAAAATAGAATCACCGCTCATTTTTCCGCACCTTCGGGCTCAAAAAGCATCAGAATACTGCCCTGCTCAACAAACGCAGCATCCTCCGCGCAGATATCAACTACTTTTCCACTGACTCCCGCATGCACGGAATTCATCAACTTCATCGTCTCTATGATGCCTATAACACTGTCTTTTTTGACAAGATCACCAACCTCCACGAAGGCGGCTGCTCCAGGGCTTGGTGCTCGGTAAAATGTCCCCAGTAGCGATGCTCTGACCGGAACCATGCCTCGGGTATCCTCTTCAGCGGATACGGAGCCCGCTGCAACCTTTTCTTCAGGTATAACAGCATCGTTCACTTTTGGGCTTTGCAGAAACTGGTTTGACTGCGTCCATTCCCCATCATCACTACGCCGTAGGGTTAACTTAAGCTCCCGCGTCTCGACCTGTAGCTCGTCGAAATTACTGGAATCCAGTATTTGCAACACTTCGATTACATCTTCATTGGTCAACTTCATAATATTTACCGCTGTGGTGAATACTTGACGACTTGTTCGACCAGAGCATCGGCAAACGCTGCGTCATTTATATGTACCTGCATTTCAATAACAGGAACCCCAGAAGGCATGACCTTCTTAAGATGCTCAGCAAAAACCGGCGGCATCGAAGTATCATGTAAATATCCATCCGGGCTGTCATGATTAGAAAAACCCTTGAGTGGAACAAAGAAAGTTACGGGGCCTTTAGCGTCTTTGATAAGACTTGCCATGTGGTCTGCATCCTGCCTTAACTCATCCACTCCTGCCCGAACGGCGGTCAGAGCAGAATTGTGTTGGTGGTAACGTCGCCCAGGAAACTGCTGTTTCGCTAATTCCAACGGACCCGAAACCAGAAAATCTAAATTTCCCGGAGCAAAAATGGTAGGTACGCCTTTTTCCAATGACGCCGTGCAGCGCTCGGGTCCAGCGCTGCACAAACCACCGTGTAAATATTCGCTCACTTCAATGATCGAAAGATCAAGCACGACGGCTACATCTCGCTCACGCACAATTTCTTCCATGGCCGCCCCACCGGTTCCCAGTGTATGAAAAACCATCACTTCATACCCCAACGCCTCCAACGAATGTCGAACCTGTACACAGCACTTATCCGTGGTACCTAGCGTCGTGATAGTTACCAGCGGACGCGCTTCAGCCGCCACGACTTGGTAGTCTTTTCCCATAGCAACAGTAGCCACTGCGGCGTTACGAAACACACCACGAGTGATGGAATTTAAC
>CBDUGR010000511.1:0-1986 GCA_965366515.1 uncultured Gammaproteobacteria bacterium
AAAAATCTGGAAGACTGGGAAATTGAGGTTAAAGCGAGCTACTTTGATGTATCAATTGAAACAGATTTAGTACTTTTCCCGCCGGGCGCATTTAATACGATATTTCCTGGTGGCTTTCCTGATGGGGTCATTGGTAAGCCAGATGTCTACGAAAGGCATTATAGGTTTGATACATCAGGCTTCTATACTGGCTTCGACGGTCATGACATAAGATTGGGCGCGGGCTATCACTATCAGGATCAGTACCGCATAGAAGAAACCAAGAATTTCATGACCGCTATTACGCCTGCTGGAGCGCTACCAGTTCCGCTGGGAGGGTTGATTGATGTCTCTGATATAGCACCATTCAATCGCGAAGAAGTCCGTGAAGTCTCCTATCTTTTTATCCAGGATGAATGGAGACTGATACGGGATTGGTCATTGACGGCCGGTGTGCGCTATGACCATTACTCAGACTTTGGTGATACGGTAAACCCACGTTTCGCACTGGTCTGGGATACAGCAAATAATCTAACCACTAAATTGCTTTATGGAAGAGCATTTCGTGCGCCGTCATTTGCTGAGCAATTCAATATTAACAACCCCATCGCGATTGGTAACGATAATCTGGATCCTGAGATTATCAACACCTATGAGCTGGCTTTTGACTATACACCTTCCAGCAGCTTGCGCATGGGTTTGAATATTTTTTACTATGAAATGCAGGATATTATTCGTTTTACACCAGTAGCCCAGAACACTGGTGATCAAACCGGTCAGGGGCTGGAATGGGAGTTTGAGTGGACGGTGAGCAATGAGCTTACGGTTCGTGGTAACTACGCGTTGCAGGATTCTGAGGACGAGGATACGGATGGAGACGCACCTAATGCGCCGCAGCAGCAGCTTTATCTGCGGGCAGATTACGAGTTAACGCCGGGTTGGAGTTTAAACGCCCAGCTAAATCATGTCATGGATCGCGAGCGAGCTATTGGTGATCTGCGGCCGGGAGTTGACGACTACACCATTTTGGATTTGACGCTTATTGGCAAGGAGCTGCTGCGAGGTGTGGATCTGACAATTTCGGTTCGTAATCTGACTGATGAAGATGCCTTTGAACCATCGCTGGCACCAGGGCTGATACCCAATGATTTGCCTCTTGCCGGGCGGAGCGTTTTTGCTGAAATAAGAAAGTCCTGGTAGGGCTGTTATTTATTGGTACGCGACTCTAGTTATAAGAGATCGCCTCTATCAGGGAAGAGGCTTAAGTGTTAAATAAAAAGAACAATGGTTTTGCGTGGCTGGCATATGCGATGGCAACTGCCCTATCATGCAGTGTTTTAGGAGCTTTTGCGAAGGGTGCCGCAATTGCGGTGCTCTATCCGGATGTTAGGGAGCCGTACAGCAGCATATTCAAGGATGTGCTCGAAGGAATTAAACGAGAGGCAGACGGAAAGGTTAAATCTTACGCGCTTAAAAAGGATGAAAGTGTGGCCAATCTCAAGCAGTGGTTAAGGAAGCAAGATCCCGAAACGGTTATCCTGCTCGGAAATAGAGGTAAATCAGTTGCTGAAGAGGTACAGCGTGAGTTTGTAACCTTAACGGGCGCAGCCATTCTTTCAGATGAGAACATCAATGCAGGTGTGGTCGGTATTTCATTGGCACCCGCTCCCAGTCGACTTCTCAGTAAACTTAAACAATTAGCACCCAAGGTAAGGCGTGTGATTGTGGTGTATCACCCCGAAACAAATGGTTGGCTGGTTGAGTTGGCAAAATCTTCGGCCATAGAATTGGGGCTTGAAATGAAATCCCTACCGGCAAAGGATGTCCGGGAAGCCGCTGCCTTATATCAGCAGGAGTTGGGGGATCAGCTCAATGGTGATGATGCAATTTGGCTTCTGCAAGGAGATCCCACTATGGATGAACGGAGCCTTCTGCTGACCATTCTCAATAAAGCCTGGAGCAGTCATACAGTCGTTTTTTCCAGCAACCCTTCACATGTCAAGCGTG
>CBDUGR010000512.1:0-1977 GCA_965366515.1 uncultured Gammaproteobacteria bacterium
GTGATCAGGATAGTCGGCTTTTAATCAGCTGGCTGACCTGGGCCATATCCGCTTTACCTTGCAGTTGTGGACGCAGGATACCCATCAAAGCGCCCATATCTTTCATGGAGCTGGCCTGGGTTGCGCTCACAGCCTGATCAATGAGCTGGTTAATCTCCGCTTCGCTGAGAGCGGCGGGCATGAACTCCTGAATAACCTTGATTTCGGCTTTTTCTTTGTCCGCCAGATCCTGCCTCTCAGCCTTTTCAAACTGTGATATGGAGTCTCTGCGCTGCTTTAGCATTTTATCCAGAATAGTGATAATGCGCTCGTCAGCCAGTTCGATACGCTCATCTACTTCAATGCGCTTTATTTCGGACAGCATAAGACGTATTGCGCCAAGACGATCTTTGTCTTTGGCACGCATGGCATCTTTCATCGCCTCTGTTATGCGCTGTTTGAGCTCAGACATTGTGCGAGGTTCCTGTTAAGGGAGCGCTGGAATGCTGGTCTTTGGACTACTAACTGCTAGTAGAGCCGCTCCATGCGACGAGTTTCACGCTGAACTTTTTTCGCGTGACGTTTTACCGCTGCCGCTGCTTTGCGTTTACGAATCCAGGTCGGCTTTTCGTAGAATTCACGACGACGTACTTCGGCAAGAATACCGGCCTTTTCGCATGAGCGCTTAAAGCGACGTAATGCGATATCAAATGGTTCATGCTCTTTGAGTTTTACTGAAGGCATTAATGTTACCTATTCTAACAATTTATGTTTCAATTAGCGGGCCAGTTTGGTAAAAGTCCATCAGGCTGGTTTCCCGCGACCAAAAAATCGTACCTAAAGTGCTGTATACACAGGCTTAGGGGCGCGCATTCTAATCCCTAATGCGCTGAAATGCAAAAGTTTAGAGTAAAAAATAGCGAATGATTAAGGGGCGATAAAAGTCAGGTTTATGAGAATTTTAGGTGTTGAGACCTCTTGTGATGAAACCGGGGTTGCGATTTACGATAATCACCGCGGCCTGCTGGCTAATGCACTATACAGTCAGATTGATCTGCATGCTGATTATGGTGGTGTAGTGCCAGAGCTGGCATCTCGCGACCACGTGAGGCGGTTGCTGCCTCTAATCAGGCAGGTCATGGCGGAATCCGGTTCGGACCGCAAGGATATTGATGCTATCGCTTATACCTCGGGTCCTGGCTTGATTGGAGCTCTGATGGTGGGGGCGGCGGTTGCGAAATCGCTGGCTTTTGCTTGGCAGATACCCGCGCTGGGCATTCATCATATGGAAGGTCATATGTTGGCACCGATGCTGGAAACTGAGCCTCCCGAATTCCCCTTTGTTGCGCTGCTGGTATCCGGTGGCCATACGCAGTTGGTTGAGGTGTGTGGACTAGGCCATTATCAGCTAATGGGAGAGTCATTAGATGATGCGGCAGGGGAGGCATTTGATAAATCAGCTAAAATGCTGGGTTTGGATTATCCGGGCGGTCCGGCGATTGCCTGTCTGGCCAAACAGGGGCGCGCAGGGAAATTTATATTTCCGCGGCCTATGACTGATCGGCCGGGTCTTGACTTTAGCTTTAGTGGTTTGAAAACCTTTACTCGCAATACCATTGCTAAACAGACTCTGGACGGTTTGATCTAGCCACAGGTAAAATCGGATATTGCGCTGGCCTTTGAGACTGCCGTTGCCGAAATGCCGGCGCGCCTTGGAGCAAACCGGTTACAAGACATTGGTCATAGCGGGAGGCGTCAGTGCCAACCTCAGCCTGAGGGAAAGATTGCAGCAAATGATCGATCGGGAGAGTGGGCGGAAACTCTTTTATGCGCGACCGGAATTTTGCACCGACAACGGTGCCATGATCGCTTATGTTGGCTGTCAGCGTTTGATGGCGGGGCAGCAGGAAGACCTTGAAATTGTTTGCCGACCACGCTGGCCAATAGAGGAATTAACGCCAATTGATGGCGAGTAGCACTAACAATTGATTATCTGGA
>CBDUGR010000513.1:0-1973 GCA_965366515.1 uncultured Gammaproteobacteria bacterium
CGCTGACGGTCAGCCTTATCCTCCCAAAAACCTACAAGGCAACCGCAACACTGTTGCTTAACTACAAAGGCGTTGATCCGGTCACCAATGTCAGTCTGTCGCCTCTGTTTATGCCCGGCTTTATGGCGACTCAGGCGAATGTCATTTATAGCGATACAACCGCGTTAATGGTCGCGAAAAAACTTAAGCTTGGACAGAACAACAGCATCAAACAAGCGTACGAAAAAAGCGGCAGTGACATTGATTTTCGCTATTGGATAATTGAAGAATTGCTGCGCAAGAATCTTGATGTTGAACCTTCGCGAGAGAGTAGCGTAATCAGCATCAGCTATAAAGGAAAAGATCCGGTCTTTGCTGCAAAAATAGCAAACGCCTATGCCAATGTTTATCAGGATTTAAGCGTCAAACTCTCGGCTGAGCCGTCGCAAAATGCCGCCGCTTATTTTGGCAATCAAATTGAAGTGCTACGCGATAAACTGGAGAAAGCACAGGAAAAACTCTCCCATTATCGGCAAACTACAGGTGTTGTGAATATTGATGAAAGCCTTGATGTTGAACTAAGGCAATTGAACGAACTGTCCAGCCAGTTAGTCCTGGCGCAGGCAGAGTTATCACGATCAACCTCCAAACAGATTGGCAATAACAGCCTGGATGTCAGCGAAAATACATTTATCGATAACCTTAAAGCAAAATTAGCTGAGGCTGAATCGGTATTTGCCGATATTTCACAGAACCTGGGGCGCAATCACCCCAAATATGTCGGCGCTCAGGCTGAGGTGCAAAAGCTACGGTCTGAACTAAACAGGCATATCAAATCTGCCATGGATAATTCTATTAGCCGTGTTGCGAATATTCGTAGCGCGATGGAAGAGAAGAAAGAGAAAGTACTTGCTCTTAATCAGACACGGGATAAAATCAATATTCTGGCCAAAGAAATAGCAGGAATACAACAGGCTTATGACAATGCCATGGAGCGTTTAAACCAGGCAAGTCTTGAAGGACAAGCCAATTTATCCGGAGTTTCCTCGCTTGACGAGGCCGTTCCCCCCGCCAAGCCAAGCAGCCCAAACATGCGCCTTAATATGGTGCTGTCAGTATTTCTCGGCACCATGCTGGGGTTGGCCACCGCGCTATTCATGGAAATGTTTGATCGGCGCATCCGATCTCCGGAAGATCTGGTGGCGGCACTGAAAGCACCCGTTTTTGGTGTAATCGACCTTAAAAAGCCTAAACCACGTTTCCGGCTATCCTGGTCACGTTCAACGCGATAATTAATTTCAGACTTTAAATGATGAGAAGGTTATGAGTACCCAAGACTCTCCAAAAACTGGTGTTGAAGTATCGCGTCGAAAAAAACTCACGCGCAGCCATAAAATATATATTGGCCAGATCTTATTGGAAAAAGGGATCATTTCGCCAGAAGATGCTGAAAGAGTTCTTCTCTTACAAAAAGAGAACAAAGGCATGCATTTTGGTGAAGCGGCCCAGAAATTGGGCCTGATTAATGAAACAGATGTAAAACAGGCACTGGCGCAGCAGTTTGATTATCCCTATTTATTGCCAGGACAGGGTAACTATCCCCCAGAACTGGTAGCGGCATATCAACCATTCAGCGACCAGATGGAGATTTTTCGCGCTGTACGCAGTCAATTGATACTTCGCTGGTTCTCTGATGAGCGCAAATCATTGACGGTCGTCAGTGTTGCGCCGCGCGGCGGCGCAAGCTTTCTTGTGGCGAATCTTGCGGTTGTTTTTTCGCAACTGGGTGAACGTACCTTGCTCGTCGATGCCAATTTACGTCAACCATGCCAACACAGAATTTTTGATGTCGCAGGGAAACAGGGCTTATCGGATATTTTAGCCGGTCATGTTGACATGCTCGAAGTAATCTCGAAAGTAAATTCATTTTTAGAGCTCTCTTTACTGCCAGCCGGAACACTTCCGCCCAATCCGGTCGAGCTTCTCGGGCATGC
>CBDUGR010000514.1:0-1971 GCA_965366515.1 uncultured Gammaproteobacteria bacterium
CTTGATGGCTGAATAAAACTGGTGTGTTTCTCCAGGTTTTCTTAGTCTGGCGTGTCAGGCAGGCTAGCCTTGAGCTGTCTAAGTTTACGCTGAATTATCGCAATATTACGCGGCCCCATGCGTAACAGTTGTTTTTGCAGTGCCGGTAGTTGCTCAAGTTCTGGATCTACGTATTTGTAAATCACTGTTGTTCGAGCAACTTCGATATCTTTTAAAATCACAGGTGTGGCTAAAACCTTGTCGATAGCTGTCAGGATGCGCTCTTTGACGTCACGATCTGGATAACCCAGTTCTCCATATGCTTCTTCGAATAAAGGCAGATAGCGGCTGTAGAGCTGGGTGGCCGCTGCTAAATTCAAATTATCAAAGGTATCCGCATAGCTGTCATATCTAGCATAACTTTGTGGATCAATATATTCCCGGCCGTCTTTTTCTATAACCTTAAAGGGCAGCTTGGGTTTGGGAATGGCAATGTATTTACGAGCAACCTTGCCGTCAGCCATATTGTCCGCCACCACCATGAGCTTGCGAACAATTTCGTCGGTATTGAGCCAATTGGAGATATCCCCCATAGAGTCCAAGCCTGATAGTTGTTCAATGACCTCTGCGTCACTTTGGTTAAGCACAGGAAGAGGGGGCGCATCCGGGATTTCCGGTTTAACCGGCTTTGCCGGCTGTGGCGTTTCCGATTCGAGGGTGGCAACTTCTGGTTCTGGCATTGGAATTTGCTGCGTGACGGGCTCAACGATTTTGGTTGTAACCGGCTCCGAGCGGTCGGGTTGCCAGGCAAATAGAAAATAAATAGCAGCGCCAATCGGAAGCAGGGCGATAAGGGCACCTATTAACCATACCAGATTAAGTTTTTCTTCGGATTGCTGTGATTGAGAATTCTGATTATTTGAAATCATGCAATGACCTTCCTGTCTAGCCGACGAATAACTAATAATAACAGACTTTTTCGGAACATTAGTATGTAAATATGAGCGAAAATTATTGTGTTAGTGCACCCCTAAAAAGGTATTTAATTTTCGATCAGCTCGAATCGAACCAACAGCTGTTTGACGACTTCGACTTCTCCTGCGGGATAATCCGCCGCCGTAGAAAATTCGCGCGTGGCGCGCATCGGCGAAGGCGTAGGTGGCGTGCTACCGATCTCGCTGATCCAGATAGCCTTGCCCAGTTTGCCGTTAACTTGTCTGGCCAGCAGGGCGGCCTTCTGTTTTGCCTGGTCAAAAGCTTTGACCATGGCTTGCTGTTCTAGCGCATCACGATCACTAAAATCCAGGGTGAGGCTGCCACTATGGGTTGCGCCAATACCCACGGCACCATCAAGCAGTGCTGGATAGTCAGCAAGGTCGCGCACCTTAATCTCTACCTGTCTGCGTACCTGATAGCCGGTCAGTTTGCGAGTATTCTTGTAATCATACTCGGGATACAGGCTTAGCTGAGCTGCCTGAATATCCTTTTTAGCAATACCCAGTTTCTCACAGAGTTTTAGCAGATTGGTCATTTGTGTATCGATAATCGCCTTGCCCTGAGCGGCCTGCAGCGCCCTTTGACTAAAGCTGAATTCTGTAATTGCCATATCCGGTGTCTGGCTTATGACACCTCTGCCGTTGACCTCAATGTGTCGAGTCGTTTCAGCCTGTGCGGGTAAAACCAGAATCAGACAAATAAGGCCGATAAACCTGTAGGTAAGCGTGGTAGTGAAAGTGTGGGCGAGAGTAAAGGCGAGAGTGCGGACGAGAGATGTGCCAATATACCTTTGCATGTGTATTTCCCAGGTTTGTGAAGGACAGCGCACCGCGTGTTATCAAAGGGAACGCGTCAGGGTTTGGTGTATGCTCCTTTGAAAGCGGTTTCTACGATGAGTTCCAGTTTGTTAAAGAGTTTCCATTAAATTACGTAAGCCTGCAATGGCGCTATGACCTCTTTTCCGACTAGCCTGTGGGCACGCATTTTGACCGCCTT
>CBDUGR010000515.1:0-1957 GCA_965366515.1 uncultured Gammaproteobacteria bacterium
TAGGCGAGCACTAACCCTAGCGGAACAACCACGAGAACTTCTGGATCTGATTGAGCCAAATCCAGTGCGTCGACCAGGTGTTTGAGGATAAAGGGGGCAACAACGTTGGCTATTTTGGCGCAAACCAAACAGATAAAAGCAATGAATATGCGGCGTTTGTATTCCAGCAGGTAGGGCCAGATAACTTTATAAATTTGCCAATTTATCTTTGCATTGGGGTCGTAGGAGTAATGGCGGCCGCGCATTCGGGAAAAGCTCTTCTACCTCGGTAATTAATCAGCTCAATATCGCTGAAGAAAACAAGAGCATACCAGTAATCGATTGGTGAAAGACAGGGCTGACGCTAATCATTTGCGGCGCTGTCCGAGAATGTTGTTCAATTTGCCTGGGGTATAGGTTGAGCGACGGTGATTATAGTCGATTAACCTGGTACCCTGATTTTTGCAGTAAATCCACGATACCTTTGTTGCCGACCAAATGACCGGCTCCAACCACCACAAAGTAGGTTTTACCAGAACCCAGAAAGCTTTTTATCTTTTTCACCATTTTATGGTTCCGCTGGATAAACATTCTTTCAAATACCGGGCGTGAGGACGGAAAATCACGTAAGGGTTTGTCTATTAATAGTTCCGTTAACTGACCTGTACTGCCCGTTTTCCAGGAGCTGATCAAGGACTGCATGAGTTGCGGATAAGAGTCAAATTCCTGCAGTGTTTGACGTAACATCTGGTCTTCCTGTGGCATGTTCATCAGCATATCCAGCTGCTGCTCAAGTGTTTCCAGCTCCAGGATATTCTTTCGCCCACGGGCTTTTTGTAAAAAATGGAGGTCGATACCATGGCCCGGCGATAGCCCGGATTTCATGAGCTCCATCGAAGTTAGTGTCATCACCAGCATGCCGGGTTTGTAATTGATGAAAAGGTTGGGTGGGAGGCCCTGTTTCTCCAAATAGTCAGTTAAAATTTGATAGGTTTTACTGGATAGATGATCCTTTATCGTCTCATTGCCTGGATAAGTGCCTTTGGCGAGCACCATAGCCTGGGTGGTTGAAGGATCGATGGCGCCAATGTCGACCTCCACTACTAAATTGTCTGAAGCCTCAAAAGCCTTTTCTATTTCGGGTCGCAACGGATAGAAACCTGCATTCGCAAAGTGGATGGACCCCATTAAATAAAGCTGACTGTTTCCGGAGCTGACTTCCCAGATGAACGCCTTGTCCTGTTGTGCCTGGACGGGGGTAAAAAACAGCAGTAGAAGAAGAAACGCAATGATAGACTGCTTGGTGCTATTCAGAGTGGGATGGTCCATTCTTTATTCCTTAATCCATAGGTGATATTTGCTGTAGTAATAATAGACCATTGCCATTGAAATGGTTCGTGCGGCATGAAAAAAACAGAACGCTAGCCACAAACCATGGTTGCCAAGAGAGCGCGCCAAATACCAGCTGGGTAAAAAAACAAATAGAGAAGCAACCAACATGCAGTACTGCATTGCCCGTGCTTTTCCGGCACCCAGAAAAATGCCGTCTAGCATAAAGTTCCAGCTCGCGACGAAAGGCAGCACTAGCAGCCATGGCCAAAAAACCAGGGCTTCCTGGATGACAGGTTCAATATCTGTTAGCAGCCCAATAATGTTTCTGTCCAATGTGGCCGCAATGACCACATAAACCGTGCTGGCCACAAAAAACCAGACGGTAGCAGCGCGGCACGCAGAGTAAAAATGATCCAGACGTTTTGCGCCGATTGATTTACCGATGAGTACTTCTGCCGCGTTGGCAAATCCGTCCGCACCATAAGCGAAGACCATCAGCATTGTCATGATGATCGAGTTGGCGCTCAGGGTTGCGGTTGTCTGCTGGGCGCTTTGCGCATAGAAGAAGGAAAAGGAAAACAGCAGGCAAAGTGTACGCACGAATAGATAACGGTTTACCTGCAGTAGTTTGAGGTATCCAGAAAAT
>CBDUGR010000516.1:0-1951 GCA_965366515.1 uncultured Gammaproteobacteria bacterium
GTTACGCTGTTATCTGCCACCTGTGAACCTGTAACCCGCGCGCCCAGACGAATATCCAGCCCCTGCTTCTTGTAGATTTTCAGCGCATCTTTAGCAATCTGTTCATCTGCCAGGGGTAAAAATTCCTCCAGCGCTTCCAGCACGATGACCTCTGAGCCAAGGCGCTTCCAGACACTACCCAGCTCCAGACCAATTACCCCCGCACCAATCACACCAACTTTTTCAGGGATTTCCTGAAATGCCAGAGCACCTTCATTATCAACGATGGTATCGCCATTAATCGGTGTAGGTGGAATCGCCACAGGTACCGATCCGGCGGCAATAATGACATTTTCCGCCTGCAGTATTTCAGCCTCTCCCTGATGCGGCGTGAACTCCACCTGTTTTCCAGCCAACAGCTTGCCAGTACCAGACAGGCTGGTCACCCCGTTAGCTTTAAACAGCCCACTGATGCCGGTGGTTAGCGTATTAATGATCTTTTCCTTGCGCTTGATCATTGCCGGCACATCAATCGCCACATCGCCCGTGCTAATACCGTGAACCTTTAGCCCTTTTTGCGTCTCTTCGTACTTATGCGAGCTATCCAGCAGTGCTTTTGAGGGAATGCATCCAACGTTGAGGCAAGTACCACCGAGCGACGGTTTGCCTTTTTCATTCAACCATTTATCGATACAGGCTGTATTTAAACCCAATTGTGCAGCACGAATGGCAGCAACATAACCGGCAGGGCCAGCGCCAATAACAATCACATCAAATTTTTGTGACATTAATACTCTTCCTCGAATGTTTGAATGGGGCAGGATTATTTTGTCAAGGATGAAGCCTGCCCTTACCCACTAGACCTGTAGTAGTATGCGCGCAGGATCTTCCAGCAGCTCCTTAATGGTCACCAGAAATTGTACCGCCTCACGACCGTCTATCATACGGTGATCATATGAGAGTGCCAAATACATCATGGGAAGAATTTTCACTTCGCCATTGACGGCCATTGGCCTCTCCTGAATTTTATGCATACCCAGAATTGCGGTTTGTGGCGGGTTAAGTATCGGTGTTGATAACAACGAGCCAAACACCCCACCATTGGATATGGTGAATGTGCCACCCGTCATCTCGTCGATACTGAGTTTGCCGTCCCTCGCTTTTTTCCCATACGCCGCTATTCCTGCTTCAATATCGGCCAGCCCCATGGTTTCCGCGTCACGCAGCACCGGAACCACCAGACCTTTTTCGGTGGAAACGGCAACACCTATATCCTGATAACCATGATAGACAATATCATTACCATCAATTGAAGCATTTACCGCCGGAAAACGCTTCAGCGACTCAACGGCAGCCTTCACGAAAAACGACATAAACCCCAGCTTTACACCATCGTGGGTTTTCTGAAACTGCTCTTTGTAGCGGGTACGCAAATCCATCACCGGCTGCATATTTACTTCGTTATAGGTCGTCAGCATGGCGGCTGTTTGCTGGGCCTGCACCAGACGAGCCGCAATCGTTGTGCGAAGACGGGTCATCGCTACTCTTTTCTCAGGCCTCTCGCCTTGCAGGGGTTGTATTGCTGGCATAACAACAGCAGACGGCTGCGTTTTTGTGTCGGTGGGCCGGACGTGATTCAACACATCTTCTTTGGTAATACGTCCATCTTTTCCGGTTGCCGAAATCGCTTCCGGACTCAAGTTATGCTCAGCGATCAGCTTGCGTGCTGCAGGGCTTGCAACAGCCTCATCAATAGCAGGCATCGCTTCGGGCGCTTTCGCGGCAGGTTCCTCAGCCTCGACCTTTTGCGCCGCCTCGGATGTTCGTGCTGGCGCATCACCTTTGACAAATTCACCGATCAACTCATTACTAAGCACCGTATCGCCTTCGTCCTTGAGGATTTTTGAAATCTGTCCGTCGGCAGGCGCCACCACCTCCATCACAACTTTATCAGTCTCAATGTCTACGATCA
>CBDUGR010000517.1:0-1951 GCA_965366515.1 uncultured Gammaproteobacteria bacterium
AAAAATGAGAGCTCTTTGGGAGGAGGTTTGTTCCTATTCCGATGAGGATGAAACATCATCCAGCGATTCGTGGGATGGCTTGCCGCAGTTACTGAAACCGATTCACCTAAAGAACAAAGACTTCGAACTCAAGCTTTTTACCACCATCGCCACCTTGGGCGCTCCGCAGGATATTACGCTGCAAGAACTGCGTATAGAGTGTGGTTTTCCGGTCGATAAGCATTCTGAAAAATGTTTGCAGCATCTTCGAGTGCAACGTAAAAAGGGTGAAGTCGGCCATCAACTTGATGGCAAACTACAGGGGATCTGATCTCTAAATAAGGCACCGGGCAGGTGCCTCACTCGGCGATGCTTAACTTTCTAGCTGGCTGTGTAAGAAATCGATCACCTGGTCTTTAGCAATATCCTGGCGCTCTAGACCACGCCGTTCCTGATATTCAATCAGGCCATCTTTAAGCCCACGGTCACCGATGACCAGCCGATGTGGAATACCAATAAGCTCCATGTCAGCCATTTTAACACCGGGACTGGTTTTCTTGTCCCGGTCATCCAGCAATACTTCATATCCGCTGTCGAGTAGAGATTGGTAAATACGGTCAGTCTCTTCGCGAACCAGCTCCGATTTGTCGTAATTGAGCGCAACAATACCAATTTGGAAAGGGGCAATTGCCTGAGGCCATATAATGCCTTTTTCATCGTTGTTTTGTTCTATGGCCGCAGCTACTACGCGGGTTACACCGATGCCATAACAGCCCATCGTCATTACTTGTGTCTGACCTTTGTCGTTGAGCACCACGGCATTCATGGCATTCGCATACTTTTGTCCAAGCTGGAAAATATGTCCCACTTCAATGCCGCGCTTCATGATCAGCTGGCCCTGGCCGTCGGGGCTGGGATCGCCCTCCTCAACATTTCTAAGATCGGCTATCTCATTATAGCGGGCATCTTTTTCCCAATTCACGCCGCTAAGATGCTTGCCGTCCATATTTGCCCCGCAGGTGAAATCATTTAAGACGCTTGCGCTGCGATCCACGATGACCGGTATGGGTATATTTACGGGTCCGATAGAACCAACACTGCAGCCCAGAGCATTTTTAATCTGTTCATCGCTGGCGAAGGTCAAGGGCGCTTTAATTGCCGGTAGTTTTTCGGCCTTTAGCTCATTTAGGCTGTGATCGCCGCGCAGCACGAGCGCGACCAGCGGATTTTCTACGGAATCAGTGGCTTCGCCCAAGACAATCAATGTTTTTGCAACCTGTTCCGGTTGGATGCCCAGGAAGCGGGTAACATCTTCAATCGTATGTTGGTTTGGTGTATCGACCTCTGCTAATTGCGCTTTGGGGTCCTTTGATGAGGGCTCCGGCGTTACTGCCTCAGCCATTTCTATATTAGCAGCGAAGTCACTGCTGTCACTGAATGCGATCAGATCTTCACCGGATTCAGCAAGCACGTGAAACTCTTGTGACTGGCTGCCGCCAATACTGCCAGAATCCGCCTGAACTGCTCGAAAATCCAGCCCCATACGCGAAAAAATAGTGCTGTATGCCTGGAACATCGCATCGTAGGTTTGTTGCAAGCTCTGCTGATCAAGGTGGAAAGAATAAGCGTCTTTCATGATAAATTCACGAGAGCGCATCACACCGAAACGTGGACGTACTTCATCGCGAAACTTGGTTTGGATCTGATAGTAATTAACCGGTAGCTGTTTGTAACTTTTAAGTTCATTTCGCGCCAGATCCGTAATCACTTCCTCATGCGTCGGGCCTAAACAAAATTCTCGATTGTGACGGTCATGCATACGCAATAGCTCTGGACCAAACTGCTCCCAGCGACCCGATTCCATCCAAAGCTCAGCGGGTTGTACCGCAGGCATCAAAACTTCCAAAGCACCGGTTTTGTCCATTTCTTCGCGGATTATTTTCTCCACTTTTCGTAATACTCTTAACCCTAA
>CBDUGR010000518.1:0-1946 GCA_965366515.1 uncultured Gammaproteobacteria bacterium
GTAATTTTTGCTTTCGTGTCACTCGATTTTATTCCGTTGGAACCCTACTTCCGTAAAGCTCGCCAAAAGGGTGATATCGAAGTGATGGAAATTGACGAGGGCATGTTTCTGCTAGGGTTGAAAGCGGCAGCGATGCGTATACCTTTTATTCCGACCTGTTTGGGACTGGGTACCGATGTGCTGACCCGCAATCCTGAGCTCAAAACGATAGGGTCGCCCTATGCTGATGGCAAAGAATGGGTGGCTATGCCAGCCTTACCTCTGGATGTGTCACTGCTGCACGTTGACCGGGCTGATTCACGTGGAGTCTGCCAAATCAAAGGGCCGGATCACTATATGGATGATGCTTTCGCCAGAGCGGGCAAACAAACCTATGTTACCTGTGATGAACTGGTGGATACGGAATATTTTCACCGCAATCCGGAAGAATCCCGTTATGTGTTTTGGGAACGTAGTGAGACCAGTGGTGTAGTGCATCTGCCGGGAGCAGCTCATCCCACATCCTGTGCCCCGTTATATGGTTTTGATGTGCCTCATTTCAAGGAATATAACGCCTCGGTAAAACAGGAGGGCGGTTGGCAATCCTATGCCGACGAGTATATCCATTGCACAGAACAGGAATACCTGGAAAAGGTTGGCGGTATCGAGGCGATCAAACGTCTGCCACTACCGGTCTTTTAATTAAAGCCAGACAAAACCAGAATTCGTCTGTATTGAAGACGGTTCGGAAATTATTTTTTTAAATGAAAAACGAAACCGCTAAGCATAGGAAGAGAGATAACTGATCATGAGTACTCCTGCAAAAGAATTTAATCTGCCCGAACTGCTGATTTGTGCAGCGTCGGAAGCCTGGCTTAATGATGGTGAGGTGCTAGCCACCGGTATTGGTTTGGTACCCCGATTGGCGGCTTCGCTGTCAATGCTTACCACTAATCCTGATATGATGATGACTGATTCTGAAGCCTATATGGTGACTGAACCGGTTCCGGTGGGCCCACGAAATGGCTATGAACCAAAGCGTGAAACCTGGATGGGTTTCTCGCGTATTTTTGACAATGTCTGGGGTGGTAAACGACACGCGCTGGTAGGGCCAACCCAGATTGATAAATTTGGCCAATCAAATATTTCATGTATTGCCGGTACTTACCAGCAGCCTAAAGTACAGATGCTCGGAGTACGAGGATTTCCTGGTAATTCCATCAATCATGCCAACTCCTTTTTCGTACCTAACCATAATCGCAAGGTCTTTGTAGAGTCTGAAGTGGATATGGTTTGTTCTATTGGCTATAACCCTGAGCGTTTACCCAGGGGCTATACCTTTGAGGATATTGAGATCCGATTGATCGTAACCAATCTTTGCGTGATGGATTTTGGTGGCCCAGACAAACAGATCCGAATTGTTTCTCTGCATCCGGGTGTTAGTAGCGAGCAGGTACAGGAAAATACCGGTTTTGAATTGTGCATTCCCGCAGAAATACCTGTCACAGCCGTGCCAACAGCAGAGCAACTGGCGATTCTGGAAAAATTGGATCCGCATAATTTACGCGCGAAGGCGCTCGGTTAAGGAGTTTCTATGACGGCTAAGAAAATTGTTGCAGCCAGGGAAGGTTTTAACAATCTGGATTTCGAAAATCCACGTCTGCTTGGCAGCATTTGTAAGGGTTGCGGTACTTATTATTTTCCGGCGCAGAACTACTTTTGTCAGAATCCGGTTTGCGGCAGTGATAGCTTTGACCAAGTGGAGCTTTCCAATCGTGGGCGCATCTGGTCCTATACCAGTGCTGGCTATGCTCCACCGCCACCCTTCGTAGTTACCCGTGATCCCTACGAGCCCATAATGCTGGCGGCCGTAGAATTGGCGAAAGAAAAGATGACAGTGCTCGGGCAGTTGGTTGATGGTGTTAGTGTAAATGATATCAAGATAGGTGATGAAGTTGAGTTGATAC
>CBDUGR010000519.1:0-1938 GCA_965366515.1 uncultured Gammaproteobacteria bacterium
GATTATCAGATAAATAATGAAATGATGGTTTATGCGTCTATAACCCAAGGACAAAAAAGTGGTGGCTGGAACCCCCGACCTTTGCAGCCCGCGGAGTTCAAACGTTATGATCAAGAAGAATTAACCGCCTATGAGGTAGGTTTAAAATCAACCTTGCTTGATGGTCGTATGACCTTTAACGTCGCTGCATTTTATAGTGAGTATGAGGATTTGCAACTATTTGCCAATACCATAAATCCGGCGAATGGTGCTCTTTTGCTGACAGTAGATAATGCCGGTGATGTGGATCTTCATGGATTTGAGATGGAAATAGTTGCCAGACCTAACGCCAATCTTGATCTGAATTTCAGTGTTGGCTATCTGGAGAATGAATATCAATCGTTGGCCTCAAACACGGGTTATTCAGATAATAATAGTCTTCCTCAGGCTCCGCGATGGACGATCAACGGCGGAGCACAGTATCGGTTTGAACTTGGCGAGGAGTTGGGAGCCCTGGCGGTACGAGGTGACATTAGCTATCGAGGTAAAACCTATAATGATCCGCAGAATACTGCGGAAATTGCTCAGTCAGGCTACAGTATTATTAACGCTCGAATTAGTTGGGTTAGCCCAGGTGAGTCATGGCAGTCCTCCCTCTTTGTTGCAAACCTGACTGATAAAGAATATTTCACCAGCGCGGAGTCAATACCTGCCTTTGGTATCCGAAATGCCGTTTTCGGTAGACCTAGAGAGTGGGGGCTTTCACTGTCTTATCATTTTTAACGGAAGTCAGCCAATCCGGCAGGCGGGAACCCCGCCGCCTGCCGATTGCGCTGAGAGGGAGATAAGTTCAAGGATTTATTTTCCCTTGCCCTACCACTCTGGGCGTCTCCTTATAATTGACGTTGTTGATTGATTTCTCGATAGGGAAAATATCTATGGGCGTGGTCAATCGTGGTTCAAGGCTGGGAAGCAGTTTGTAAACATCCGTTTCCGGGTTTAACCAGGCTGCTAATTCCGATTCTTTTAGCATGACGGGCATTCGAGAGTGAATGTGTCTGAATTCGGAGGTTGCTTCTGTGGTGATGATGCTGAAAGAGTATATGGAATCTGGTTTCCAGTAGTCCCAAATACCGGCAAATGCAAATACTCCTTTTTTGGGTTGAATCAGGCGTGGTAATTTTCCCTCATCGGTTTTTTGCCACTCAATAAATGAAGTGGCAGGAATAATACAGCGCTGTTTTTTGAAAGGAAGAGCATAGGCTTTGCTTTGTAGCAGGCTTTCGGCGCGGGCGTTAAACATGGCATAGTCATTGGTTGGCCCGCTCGACCAGCTGGGCACAAGCCACCAGCGCATATTCAGCATTAGTGTCTGGCCTAGTTGGCGACAAATGACCGGAGAGTGCTCCGTAGGGCAAATATTAAAGCGTGCAGGTAAGGGGCCTATGTCTACGCCCAGTATATCCAGCAAGGCCTGAACCATCGGGCTATCAGTTAAGTTGTAGCGTCCGCACATTATCAAGTTCGCCCGCTGTGTTTTCCGTAAATTTTAGTAAAAATCACTATGGTTCAACGGAACGATTACTTTGTAGTATTGAAGTGCTTTCTCGAAGCAAGTGTGTCAATTCATGAAAAGATTCGTCAATGCTTTTACCGGAGGTGTCGAGGACCGCATCAGCCTTTTCATAAAAAGGACTGCGTTCGATCAGAATCTGCTGTAGATCATGCATTGCTTCCTTATTATCTGCCATGGGCCTAAGATCTCCCTGATCAATGACGCGCTGCATGTGTTCTTCCGGGGTTGCTTTTACCCAGATAACGAAGCAGTTGGTTAATAGCAGATTAAGTGTTTTAGGTTCGGAAACAATACTGCCGCCGGTTTCAAGGCAACAACTCTGATATTCATTAAGCGAAGACATGAGTGCTTTTTCTTCGAGTCGCTGGTATCCGGACTGTCCG
>CBDUGR010000520.1:0-1938 GCA_965366515.1 uncultured Gammaproteobacteria bacterium
CGAATTAAATGAGGTGTCTCCCGATGTTTTGGAAAAATGAAGATGGCAGCTTTGCCACTCGTGAGCCCTGGTTTTCAAAATTACAAGCTCTTAATCAGAGGTCTGGCATGGCACGCTAATTGCTTAATGTTGAATAGAAAGCGAGATTATTTCTCAACAAAAAGAAACAAAGGCTCGCATCAGTCTGGTGTAAAAAAAATGCTGATATTCTTACAAACATACTCGTGAAAGAGGTTTACCATGAAAGATATCAAGAGGGTAATGGTTTGTGTGGATTTGTCCGACTATTCAATAGAGACCATTGAATCTGCTCTTACCGTTGCAAAATGGCCAGGGATAGAATTTTTGCTCCTCAATGTCATAGATAACAGATATCTCGACTCTGTAGTGACGGCAAGCGCTGGTTTACCTGATGCAGTTGATGTCGAGAGCTATATAAAGCAAGCACAGGTGAAACGACAGCAGGATATACAGAAAATGCTCGATACGCATTTTCCCTCAGACAGGGAGAAGATGAAAATCCTGTTTCGTGCAGGCTCCCCCGATGCAGAAATTCTAGACGCTATCGAAGAGGAAAATATTGATCTTGTGGTTATAGCCAGTAAAGGCAAAAGTAATCTTATCGGCACACTTCATGGATCCAATGCGGAAAAGATCTTCAGGCATTCAGCGGTTCCAGTTCTAATTGTTAGAAACCGCAAACGATTTAACCTGAATCGGTCTAGAAGGGGTGATAAACGGGAGGAGCAATAATGAAAGCAATAGACCTGATTGTCGTCGGGGTTGATTTTTCTGACTATTCCCCAGAGATTCTCAAATATGCATCAAGTGTAGCAGAACTGAATTCAGCAGAAATTGTTGCAGTCAATGTAATTAACAAACGTCAAATTGATAGTTTAGAAGAGGCGTTTAGCGATGAGCGTCCACACACCTTTTCATTGCAAAAATTTCTCAGTGACGAAACAGGGAAGCGGACACAAGATTTGAATGACTTGCTTAAGCAATGGGTCTCAAAAAAAGTTTCCGCTCGGGCAATTATACGGCCTGGAATCCCTTTTGAAGAAATTCTCAAGGTTGTGGATGAAGAGGATGCCGATCTTCTTGTCATTAATTCAAGGGGCAGATCGACTTTCCGGGACTATATCTATGGCACGACTGCAGAAAAAATTTTCAGGCATACTCCGGTAACCTTATTGAGTTTAAATTTGAGCATAGTGTAATAAAACCATGGGACAGGCAGTTGCCAGGAGCTGTCTGTTCCATGTTCAGGGCGAGGGAATAAAAGAAAGGCATAGATAAGAAAAAGATCCGGGAGGATGAGCGGCCAAGTTGACCCGTTCAAGAAAAGCGATGTTATCCGAACCATACGCAGCTTTTATCTCGATAAGAAATGATAAATGAGAAAACAACTTCCACCAGGTTATTTCATCGAGGCGTTGATTCTGATAATACTCGTGCATCTCTTCCTGCCGTTAGGCCACCTGGTTTACGGGCTTTGGCGATGTGTCGGTTTCCTTCCGTTATCTTTAGGTGTTTTCCTCAATATCGCCGCTGATAAAAAAATCAAACAATATGAAACGACAGTTAAACCGTATGAAGAGTCGCGAGCCTTGGTTACTGATGGTGTTTTCGGTGTAAGCCGAAATCCGATGTACCTTGGCATGGCCTTGATTCTCGGAGGTGTCGCATTGCTCGCTGGTTCTGCAACACCTTGGATTATAGTTGGTGGGTTCAGCGTTCTCATGGACAAGCTCTTTATTGGTCCCGAAGAGAGCATGCTTGAGCAGAAGTTTGGCGAACAGTTCAGGCAATACCGTCACCTGGTTCGACGCTGGCTATGAAAGAACATCTGGGCCGGCCTGATTCTCGGCATTATTTGGGGGTTCTGGCACCTGCCGGCGTTCCTGCTGAGCGGAACACCGCAGAGCGCCTGGGCAT
>CBDUGR010000521.1:0-1930 GCA_965366515.1 uncultured Gammaproteobacteria bacterium
CGCGTGATGCAGTCGATAATTTGCGAGACCAGGGGCAAGCAGTAGGGCTTTTGAAAGTTCGGTTGTTTCGTCCATTCCCTTGTCAACAACTGCGCGAGGCGCTGTCAGGCGTACCCTGTGTGATTGTGCTGGATCGAAATTTCTCGCCTGGAATGGGCGGCATTTTGCATCAGGAATTAAAGGCTGCATTAAGTGGTATGGATGATATGCCAAAAATCCATGGCCTACTGGCCGGTGTTGGAGGCGTCAATGTGGTGCCGCAAAAAATTGAAGAATTAGTGAAGCAGTATACCGATGCTGAACCAAATATCGCTTCGCTCTGGGTGGAATGATGTTATGAACTATATTGAATATAAAGATCTGGATTTGTTTAGTGCAGGACATGTTGCCTGTTCAGGCTGTATCGAGTCATTGTCGATACGGATTATTGTCAATACTATTGGTTCCGATGCGGTTGCCGTGGTGCCGCCCTCCTGCGGTGCGGTCATATGTGGTGGCTATCCGAACAGTTCAGTGAGTATTCCTGCGTTTCATACCACTCTGGAATCAGCCGCCGCTTCAGCAAGCGGGGTCAAACGATCCCTGGTTGCTCAGGGCAAACCGGATCCTACGGTGATTTGTCTGGCTGGTGATGGTGGGACCTATGACATTGGTTTTCAGGCATTATCCTCTGCGGTAGAGCGCAATGAAGATATTCTGTATATCTGTTTTGATAACGAAGGCTACATGAATACGGGCGGCCAAAAAAGTTCGTCGACGCCACTGCAGGCCGTAACCGGATCAACCCCGGCAGGAAAAATATCTCCTAAAAAGAACCTGGTGGAGATTTTGGCAGCCCACAATATTCCCTATGTGGCGACAGTCAGTGCTGCGCATTCGGAAGACTTCGTGGCAAAAGTGAAAAAGGCCAAAGAGATTCGTGGTACCAAAGTGATCCTGGTTCTCATTCCTTGCCTGGCTGGCTGGGGTGTGGCGGATAACGCAGGCATCAAGGTGTCGCGACTGGCAGTAGAGTCGGCTGTTTTTCCTCTTTATGAAGTTGAGGACGGTATCAAATACACGCTGAATCATACCGGGAAAACGCGCACAGTGGATGCTTAGAGATACAGGCGGGTGTGGACAGGGAATGGAAGCGTTTGAAAATGAAAACCAGGATTTCCCAGGAACTGCAGGCCGCAGAAGATTAATGGCGTAAAAATACTTATTGTCCATGATAGATAAAGACTCAGTAATACATACATTGGTTCTGGGAGCGGGTGCCATGGGGTGTCTGTTTGGTGGTCAACTTAGCAGACTTGGGATTCCGGTTACGCTGGTAGATATTTGGCGTGAGCATAGAGATGCCATTAATAGTCGGGGTTTAAGGCTGCATACCAATTCCGGCAATTATTCTATTCCAGTTAAAGCAAGGGAAGCTTCGGAAATTGATGGTGCCGTAGATTTGCTGATTGTCTTTACCAAAACGCTTCACTCTACTCAAGCGCTGCAGTCGGTAGCGCATCTTATCACTGACCAGACTGTTGTCTTGACCTTGCAGAATGGTCTGGGAAATGTAGAAAAGATAGAGAAGTTTGTGCCACGAGAACGGATTTTGCTGGGGGTTACCAATTACCCCTGTGACCTGGAAGGGCCGGGGCATGTCTCATCTTTAGGCGCAGGAGTCGTACGTTTGTATTCGGCGGATGGGCGCGTGGGGCCTATGCTAAGTTGGGTGGTAGAGCGGTTGAATCAGGCGGGCTTCAACTGCCAGCAGGATCCCGATATTGAACGTGCTATTTGGGAAAAAGTAGCGCTTAATAGTGCGATAAATGCGGTAACCGCCGTATCCAGATTGCCGGTTGGTAATGTCGGAGATAGTGCAGAGGGGCGGGATTTGGTATTAGATATTATCTCTGAAGTGTGTTCCGTGGCTCGAGCATCAGGTATCGTA
>CBDUGR010000522.1:0-1921 GCA_965366515.1 uncultured Gammaproteobacteria bacterium
TCGATCTGTAGTTCTCTGGTGCGCAACAATCGAAGATCCGCTGGCACTTTGTCGCCGGACTGTAGCAGCACCAAATCACCAGGGATTAACTCGGCAGCGGAAACTTTTTCCTTGTTTCCCGCGCGGATCACTAAAGCGGTTCCTTCCATTGCTTGCGCCAGTGCGTTGATGGCTTTGAGCGCCTTCGACTCCTGAATAAATCCGATTACCGCATTGATCAGCACCACGCCAAAAATAACACTACTATCAACCCATTCTTGCAGAAAAAAAGTGACCGCAGCAGCCGCAAGCAATATGTAAATCAGTGGTTGATGAAATTGCAGCAGGAACAAGAGTAGCGGGCTTTTGCCTTTTTTGAGTGTAAGCCGATTCGGTCCGAAACGGGTTTTCCTGCGTTCTACCTCAAAGGTATCCAATCCCTTGACGCCGTCCGTCTCCAGCAGCGTTGCGATTTCTTCGCGTGGCAAATGATGCCAATGTTTGGAGAGTAGCGTATCCATGAAGAATCTCGGTTCAGCAGTTGTGTAGCTTGGCACCGCTACTTTCCGGTTAAGAGAATGTTTTGTCAATACGTCCGGTATGGACAGCTGAAGTTATTTTAAAGGGCTGTCCTGGATAAAATATAGGACAGCCCTTTACTATTAGTTCACACTTTCGTTTTGCATTCGGCCATAACCCCAAGTTATGGCTACGGGGCCTCACTAAACTGCGATATTTGTAATTATAATCCCATACAGCGTCTTCCGCTCCCTGCAATTCCCTAGACAACTCATGCTCTGCTTAATCTGATCGCCCCAAAGTAAATGCCTAAAAGCCAGGCTGGTATAGTGAGATCCTTGATCCGAATGAAGCATCACCCCGGATGGGCAACCCCGCGCTTCAAAAGCATACGATAACGTTTGCTTTGTGAGCTCGCTATCGGGTGAGTCTGACGACGCAAAGCCAACGTATTTTACGATTATATAAATCCAATACTGCCGCTAAATACCGCCACTAGCAGTTTCAGAACCGAACGTTAGAAATGCCAAATCAGCGGTGTAAGAAACACGACGACCAAAGTAACAGCCATGGTGACCGGCAACCCTGTTCTGGTCTAAAGCATCTGGTTACATTAGGCCTGAACAGACTTAAAGAGAGATAAATTTTGCGTTCGCGCTCAATCTCCCAGTGTTACCGGCGTCACAAATCCAGGCGGTTTAATGGCAAGCACAGAGCAATCAATTTGATTGAGTATGGTCTCTGCCGTATTGCCCATCAGAAATCCCGGAATACCGGTGCGCGCAACGGTTCCCATGACGACTAGGTCAGCTTTGATGCGTTTCGCGAGCAACGGAATTTCCTTGCGTGCCCAACCTTTAACCAAATGTTTTTGTGGTTTTAAATAGTCCAGCGCTTCTTTGCCGAGATTATGGGTTACCTCGCGTAGCAGTTTGTCCAAACTTTCTTTGCGATGCTGTTTTACCTGTGCCACATAGGCGGTAATTTTGTCTTCTCGCGTATAGGCGAGCGCATTACGCAGGGATTGTTCGCCGATGGCGTCCCAGGCGTGTGCCACATGCAGTTCAGCTGAGTCTGATAAAGCCAGAGAACTGGCCATTTCAAGAATATGCATACTCTGCTGACGGCGTGACGCCAGCTCTTTGGGAGGAAAGGCGTCATCGACATCGACTGCCGCTAGAATGCGTTGGTAAGCGCCCGGTGACTGCGGCTTAATCAGCCAAACTGGGCAAGGGCACTTGCGCATCAAGTGCATATCATCGCTGCCAAATACCCGGTCGAGCCAATCCTGGTTTTCGACGCTCTTAATGACCAGGTCGTGATCATGGCGTAATACCTCGCGGATAACTTCCAGGAATGGGATTCCGATTAATACTTTGGCTTGAATGGATAATCGCTTTCGGTAAGGCGTGATAAGGGTTTG
>CBDUGR010000523.1:0-1873 GCA_965366515.1 uncultured Gammaproteobacteria bacterium
GAAACAGCCAATGAACTCCAGGCGGAGATAACCCGTATCAAGGATGAAGGGGGAAATTCACTGTAATAATCTGTTGCCATCCGGCTAAATAAGATCTGACAGACACCCGGCCAAAACCGGCAAACGCTTTATTATCAATGGGTGTGCTGGATTAAAGCTAAATTGAGAGCATGACTGGCAGCCCTTCTCTTTTGCAAGGCCTGTAACTGTTTAAAGTTACAGGCCTTGCGTATAAATGATGCCGAAGGCGAGAAGCCTCGGCCGGCACTCAACCTTTCGATAGCAGCTATTCACAAAACTATCAATACCCCGATCATTACCGTCCAGTCGGATTTCTTTCGTTCCGTTTACCTCCCTCTAAGACATGACCAAAAAAAATTTATCATGATAACAGACACCTGGAACAGGAATGCGTTTGCTGGATGTGCCCCGTTTGGTGATGCCGAGCAGCGGAACTGGTAGCGGAACAAGGCGTCAAACCTGTCTGAGCTTCAGCGAGTTATTGGCGTCCCGCCACTGGCGAGCAGAACAGGGAAGCCCGCAGGGCCAACATCGTAGGGTATTTTTTTTTGATACTTCTTTTGGACAAGCAGAAGGCCACTGATGGACAACGGTGTGATGATTATAGCAAGCAAGTACTCGTTTACCGAAACAGCCTAAAAAATCGACTTTTATCTTTCAGGCGTTGTCCCGATTGAATTCTCTTTGTCTGGCAATATGGATAATGTTTCCGGAAACACGAACAAAAAAGAGAAATATTTACAGTCAATTAGTTGCTCACAAACATAGATTGACTGGAATCCTTAACGGTTACGGCAAATACCACCATGTGGTACAATAATTGCAAATTATTACATAGTTTAGGCATCCCTAATTAATTGTCGGTGAATGATGTCTAGTCGAGTGAATTTAAAATTATTTAAGCTCTGGAGATATCTATCATGAAAAAGTTATTCATATTGCTGGTAAGTGCACTGTTTCTGTCGATTGGTACTGCTGCATCAGCAGACCCGATTAACACCTTTACCAGTTCATTAACGTATGAAGGATTCGCTGTTTATGCAACGAACCACCGTGATGGACCAGCTTTCGGTCCTTTTTACGGCATCGGGTATGCTGAATATTATGGTGACGAAAATCTGCCAAGTGATTTGTCCATGGAGTATGACTGGACATTGAGTTATACATTCCATGCCCAAGGCTTCTATACTTTGGGTGATTCCTGGAAAGACTTTGATTATAATGTTTCCAGAAGCTTTGATCTTGGCACATTTGCCTTAGGTGACAGTGGGAATCCTGTTACATCTGGCATGACATTCATTGAAAATCTGGATCCATATGCATTTATCCCTGGACTTGGCGGATACATGCATTTTGGTGACTGGGACCATGGTGTCGTGTTAGCAGGTCTTTCTCTTCCAATTGGTGACCTGAAGGGAGCTCTTGTAACGTTTGACGGTGATGTTCAATTAACGGCGGCGAGTCCTGTGCCCGAACCTGCGACAATGCTCCTGTTCGGGGCTGGCCTGGTCGGTCTTGTAGGTGCGAGGTACAGAAGAAAGAAGTAGAGTCATCATATAAGGCAAGAAGGATTATCGGGCAGGGTGTGCATCATGCACCCTGCTTTTTTTTTGGTTCAGCCGGATAGCGGGGTCCCCTGAGAAAGCCTGTCAATCGGTAGACCCAATTGCAGCACGGTGGTGCTGTGCTATCCCCGCAACGCACAAATAGAGTCTGAAATACGATTCTGAGCGTAAGACCAATGTCTGCAGACGAGAGAACTCAGAAGATCAGGTTTCACCTGATCACATATTGAGAACAGGAGACCCGGCAATCAGGATTAAACCGGGTTTACAGTGAGGGGAACGTGGGT
>CBDUGR010000524.1:0-1872 GCA_965366515.1 uncultured Gammaproteobacteria bacterium
GAGCCGGGTTCAACCTTCGCATCAAAAACGACTACGCCGACGCCAGTGGTGACTCCGCAGCCGATATAACAGACTTTATCAAAGGGGGCATCCTTGCGAATTTTGGCCAGCGCAATTTCCGGCAGCACCGTGTAGTTGGAGAATGTAGAGCAACCCATGTAGTGCAATATAGATTTTCCATCCAGCGAAAATCGGCTGGATCCATCGGGCATCAGACCCGCGCCCTGGGTTTCACGAATCGCCTGGCACAGGTTGGTTTTGGGGTGCAGGCAGAACTCACACTCCCTGCATTCAGGTGTATAAAGAGGAATCACATGGTCACCGGGTTTTAAAGAGGATACCCCTGGCCCTACTTCCTGAACGATGCCAGCACCTTCATGGCCCAGTATCGCGGGAAAAGCACCTTCAGGGTCATCGCCCGAAAGCGTGAAGGCATCAGTATGGCAGACTCCGGTAGCCTTTATTTCAACCAAAACTTCACCCGCTTTGGGGCCTTCTAGATCTACCTCAACAATTTCTAAAGGTTTACCTGCCTGAAAGGCGACTGCTGCTCGAGTTTTCATAAGTTTGCTCCAGTGTCTTGTGCGATAGTTTTTGATGATTTGCGTCTAGAAGACTATCTTATGCATGAATACTATATATCGTTTTCTATGGAACGATAAACCTCATAAGCGCCACATCTGGTATTTTGTGGCTATAAAAGTCTCATCAGCAGACTGTTTAAAAATTGCTGCCAATATCGAATAGCGCGCTTCTTCAAGCTGTGTTCAAATGCGCGCCAGATTAAATCTCTTCCTCCTGTTGTGCCTAGCACAACAATAAGCGCCAATATGGCCAGGCCCTTTTTAGGGCCTTTTTTTTAACCTATCCTATCCAGTTTTAATGCATTAAGTTTTCCTAAACAGAATATTCTCTACCGTATTTGGATATCAGGCTCCCTTGCACGACTTATATACTTCTTTACATGGTTGAAATTGTCACGAGTGATGTGGGGTTTCTTATGCGGCGGCGTAAATTTATTATCCACCTGAGTCGACTAGTTGTTGCAGTATCCGCTGCGCGCTGGAGTCTGTCGGCGTATTCCTCCAGCGTGGCTGTGGTGTCAGAGCAGGTAGATCAGAAAACGCTTCGGGCCACTCTGTCTGAACTTGCTTACTTGCTCTTGCCTTTGCAACCCTCGGATGCAGATGCTTATCACGCGGTTGCTGAAAAACTGATAATGCAGGCCATTAATAATCCAGCAATTGAAAAGATTTTACTCAATGGTATGCAGGCATTGAACCAAACTGGCGAAAATCCATGGCTGGCTGCACAGCGAAGCACGCGCAAGAAAGTGATGTCGGAACTGATGCTGACACCTTTTATGGGATTGGTGCGATGGGTTACCCATGAGGTGGTTTTACGAAATAAACAGATTTGGGGGCAATTGGGCTATCAGGGATCTGCCATTGAGCATGGGGGTTATCTGACACGCGGGTTTAATGATATTAGTTGGTTGCCCTCGCAGTCTGGAGAAGGTGGTAATGGTGAATTTTGATCTGACTGATGATTCCGTAGTAGTGGTAATTGGCTCGGGCGCAGGGGGTGGAACCTTGTCCAATGAGCTTGCGCAACGAGGTATAAAAGTGGTGTGCCTCGAGGCAGGTAAAAGGCTTTCATCAAGCGATATTGTTAATGACGAAGCGGTGATGTTTGAGCGGTTAACCTGGTTTGATCGGCGTAAGGGTAGTGGGAAAGCTGCCGCTGAGTTTCCAGTTTGGACCTGCAAAACGGTGGGCGGGACAACTATGCACTGGACAGCCTCATGTCCGCGCATGCAGGTTCATGAGTTTCGGGCTAAATCCACCTACGGCATGATCGATGATACGAACC
>CBDUGR010000525.1:0-1871 GCA_965366515.1 uncultured Gammaproteobacteria bacterium
GCATCCATAAACTCTTGTTCTATCTGCTCCTTTGGAATAACGAAACGGTTCTGATTGTATTTATCCGGATCAATTGCCTCTCTTTTCTTCTCTAGCTTCTGCCGACGTTTTGCCTGTCGATTACCGTCCACCCACAAAGAAACACAAACCGTATCGGCGCTGACACGGTAAAATTCTTTCAACATTTGTGCGCGGTTCACTGGATTACCTATATGATGCATGAGGCGCATCGAGAAAATACAATCCACCGAATTATCGGGCAACTGAATATCAAAAGCTGAGGATTGAAACAACTCCACGTGCTGAACAAGCGCTTCGTCACAGGCCTGCTTTACCACCTCCAACATATCTTCGCTGTAATCTGCGGCATAAATTTTACGACCTGGTTGTTCCGCTAGCAAAGGTAAAAACCTTCCGGCACCGCAGGGTAAGTCCAACACTGAGTTCGGATTACCAGCCAGTTTAAGACTACTGCGGGCTATCCTTTGTTCGCGCCAATTGGAGAGTCGTCTGGATAGGGTTTCCGAATGCTTGGAGGCATATTGCTGTGCATGGTTCCGGTTATATTTTTTTGAAAATTCCAATTCAACACTTTTGCTCGTGTCAGGATTACTCATATTTTATCGCCCATGCGCCAAGCCAATAAATCAAAAAAGTGACTATAGCAAATTTCCTTCAGAAAATGTCTAAAGACGCCTCTGGAAATTCGCTAGTTTGATATTTTTTTATCCTGGATTCTTCTCCTTAACCAGTAGGTAGCCAAAAAACCGAAAATTGCCTATCCCTGGTTCGAGCATTTTACCTGTTTGGCAAGAATCACAATCTGCTGTCTGTTGCCACGTCCTTCTATTTGCTCGCCATCATCCAAAACCAGCGAAATATTTCTTATTGCCTTTTCACGCTTAGCCGTAAAATTAGCACCTTTGACAATCAAGTCCTTGATCAATGTCACTGTGTCTCCACTTTTTAGCTGAGCATCAATGCCACCAGCACAACCGGCACCTGACTCCAGATGTCTTCATTGAGACAGCACCTGTGATTTGGGCCCAATCTCCGCGAATCCTCGATCTGCCCAAATCAAGTGTTAAACTATGCGGAAAGATTCATTTAAATAAGCAGCCGTCTAAACTCAATTTCAGCACCACTTCGCTCCCATACCTCGGTAAACTCTCGAGCCAGGTGGCTGGCGGTATCGGCTGCATGAAAATTAGCATATCCTTTGTAGCTATCCTCGTTCGCCCGATAAACCACCCCCTTGTTATCAGCGATCAGGTAAGTTTCCCGTCGATTTCGGTAGTCTTCTGCAATTCGGCGAGCCTGGATACTTGAAGAAAATCTCTGGCACAGTGAAGCCAGGCGATGGCCCTGTTTGACAGCCACACTCGCATCCCGAACAAGAATCTGCACATTGGAAACAGGATGATAGTTTGCCACCTTTACCAGAGCCGCGGCAAAATCCTCATGGTCATAACAGACCGCCTCCAGATCAGCAGAAAATATCTGAATTCTGTGACTGGCCTGCCGTACAACCTCCAAGACAGCAACACGAAATTCTGCCGCTGAGTCCAGCTGTATTATTGTGTCAGTTTCCCCAAGAACTGCTTCCTGCAATCTTGATATCACATCCTCTTGTTGATCCATCTGCTTGCCCTCCGTCTATGGCTTGCTCTCCGGTTCTGGTCAAACTACCTGCGCCAGTACGCTGAATAGATTTTGCAATTTTTCATGATCCTTAATACCCGGGCTTAATTCAACACTGGAGGACAGATCGACTCCCAGCGGCCTGACGGCCTTGATTGCATCAACGATATTGGTCTCACCCAGATTTCCGGCTAAAAATAGGGGATACTTCTGCGCAACCAATTTTGCCC
>CBDUGR010000526.1:0-1867 GCA_965366515.1 uncultured Gammaproteobacteria bacterium
CCCTAAGTTGTTGATTAAAAAAGCGAATAGCACGGGTGTCGGCATCTTGTTTTGTTGAATCGATGACGCTGCCTCCCCACAGTACATTATCTGCGGCTATCAGTCCGCCAGGTCGAATCAATGTTAAACAGCGTTCGTAGTAGTTTTGATAATTTTCTTTGTCAGCGTCAATAAAGGCAAAATCAAACCGATCCTGCTGCCCTTCGATGAGCAATTGGTCCAGAGTCTGCAGCGCTGGAGCCAGATGCAGGTGGATTTTGTGGGCAACGCCAGCCTGCTTCCAATAACGTCTGGCGATGTTGGTGCAGCGATCGTCAATGTCACAGGCGACAATCTGTCCGTGATCAGGAAGCGCCTGCGCGACACAGAGTGTGCTGTAACCGGTAAAAACACCAATTTCAATAGTGCGTTCGGCACCTAATATTTTTATCAAAAGAGCCATTAACTGCCCCTGCTCGGGAGAAATCTGCATGCGGGCGAACTCTTCCCGAGCGGTTTCTTCTTGCAGTGCGTTGAGAACCTCTTGATCTCTGACTGAAACGGACTGCAGGTATTGGTGGAGTTCAGGTGTGAGTTGAATGCTGAAATGGCTCATGTGAAGCGCTCCGGTTAAGATAGCTATATTTCTAAACTATTCCGGTTTTGGGTTTTTTGTTTCACCTGAAAGCATATAGAATGGTGGGCTTTGAGGCAATGTTCGCTGGATTGGAACGGAATTATCTATGTTAAAACGAATGCTATTGATGTTGATCTTTGTAGCCCTGTTGTTTGGTGGTGTTTTTGGGTGGAGCATGGTTAAAAAGCACTTTATGGATCAATATTTTGCTAACTTTGTGCCTCCACCTAGAGTGGTGTCCGGAGAGTATGCGCGTGAAGAAGTCTGGCAGCCGTATCTGACTGCCATAGGTACGCTAAGCGCTGTTAATGGCGTTGATTTAAGCGGTGAGGTAGAGGGTAAGGTCAAGTCCATTCAATTCCAGTCGGGACAGTCTGTCTATCAGGGTGAATTGCTGCTGGAGATTGACGATGACGTTGAACAGGCTAATTTGAAAAGTCTGCAGGCGAGATTGAAGCTGGCACGACTAAATTTTGAACGCGATGAAAAACTCATAGAACGGCGCTTGACCTCTCAGGAGCAAAGCGATCGCAGCCGCGCTGAATTTGATGAAGTGGTGGCGTTAGTCGAACAAACCAAGGCTGTTATTGCCAAGAAAAAAATTCGCGCGCCTTTTGCAGGGAAAGTAGGGATAAGAAAGGTCAACCTGGGTCAGTATCTTTCGAAAGGTGATGCGTTGACAACCCTTCAGGCGATGGATGCGTTTTATCTTGATTTCAGTCTGCCAGAGCAGGACTTCACCAAAATCTATGTGGGTCAGATACTAAGCTTTCGCGTAGATGCTTACCCGGGCAAGGAGTTTCAGGCTCGGGTCATAGCGCTGAATGCCAAAGTAGATACCGATACGAGAAATATTCTGGTACGGGCAGAGTTTGATAACTCCCAGGCATTGCTTGTGCCCGGAATGTTTGCTGCCGTGAAGTTGATTTTAAATAAAGAGGACCGATTCGTTACGCTACCTCAGACTGCTGTTACCTATACCCTTTATGGTGAAACGGTCTTTAAAGTAAAAAAAGATAAGATCGGTGCCAATACGAAGGGTGCGCTGGTTGTTGAACGCACATCGGTTGTGACAGGCGATATTCGCGGAGACCGAGTGGCTATTAAATCAGGGATTGAAGTTGGCGATCTAGTAGTTATCGATGGCCAGATCAAATTAAAAAATGGCACGGCCATCTCTCTTGCCAATTCTCAAATACTGGATGGAATGAGCGCCGATGAAATTCACTGACCTGTTTGTCAAAAGGCCGG
>CBDUGR010000527.1:0-1842 GCA_965366515.1 uncultured Gammaproteobacteria bacterium
GACCCAGCTAATTTGCCCCAGAGTGTTGATGAATATACCCAGAACCAGACCCAGGCCCATGCCTAGTAAAATGCGAGCAGTCAAATTCATAGTGTTCCCAATTATTCCATAGGAGGCAGAAGGTGCAGCCCCCCTTCGAGGGTTGATACATTGATACCGCGAGGGATATTGTAAACGCCTAAGTTACGTTGAAAAATCTCACCATAGTTTCCGAGCTGCGTGGTCACCTGCACTGCCCAGTTTTCGTTAAGCCCCAGACTGATGCCATTTAATCCTGCGTCAACGAGGAGCTTACGTGAGGGGGAGTTAATATCAGCGGAAGTGGTTGTTTGTTGATTAATGTTGGCAGACTCCGCATTGAGCAGTAAGTAAATTGTCCAACGGACTATTTTGAACCATTGATGATCCTGGTGCCGAACAATCGGTCCCAGCGCATGCAGGGTAGTGGGGTTGGTTATCACCAGCATCTTTGATCCGGCAGAAAAACCTGCTTGCGCAATATGAAGTTGAGAGACCGTCCCGCTGAGCGCATCGCACTGACCATTCTCGAAGGCCTTGGCAGCTATCCCGAAGGAAGGGAAATGGTTTTCCTGCACAAAAAAATCGAGTGGGTTGGTTCGTTTATCGTTTTTCGGGCTGACACAAATACGAATACCCTTGAGGTCTTTTAATTGATTGATTTGGCTGGCGATTTGCAACAGAAAGCCCTGCTGCTCAAAAAACCAGGGCGCAACGAAAGTGAATCCCAGGGCTGTATCCTGTTGCATAGTCCAGCGATTGTGGCGCATTAGCAGATCTATGTCGTCGGACTGCAACTCGTTATATCCTTGGCTCAGGGGCAGGGGAACGAAGCGAACCTGGTTGGCGTCTCCCAGGGTCGCAGCGGCAAGCGCCCGACAAAAATCGGCCTCAAATCCCACCCAGCCCTGTTCGGAATGAATGGAAAACCCCGGCATGCTGGAATGCACACCACAATTTAAAAAGCCTCTCTGGCGAATTTGATCCAGTCTTGATGCAGACTGGGCAATGCTGGTGAAAATCAGACTGATCAGCGCGAAGACCAAAGTGCTTGTTATTCTTCTATTTAATTTGAAGTCACCCATAACCTGCTACTCTAGAGACTGTGGTTGTCAGTTGCAAGTTTCGGCCTATTCGTTTTCGTCGATCGGTGAAAAGGATATATCACCGTAAAAAGCGATGGCCTTAGATTCCGTATTGTCACTGTCTGTCATAATGGCAATTGCGGAAATTGGCGGCGCAGACTGATTAAAAGTCGCCCGGTAATCTTCGAGTAAATTTCTCCTGTGCTCAACCCATTTGCCCATGTCATCTGAACCGGTGTTTACACTGATCATCATGACGCTGGCGGTATAGGGGTTTGGCTTGATACTGGCCACTTCACTATTATTAGCCCAAATATAGT
The DNA here is from genome assembly GCA_965366515.1 of uncultured Gammaproteobacteria bacterium. Taxonomy (GTDB): domain Bacteria; phylum Pseudomonadota; class Gammaproteobacteria; order Pseudomonadales; family IMCC2047; genus JAJFKB01. The sequence continues at coordinate 1,424 of CBDUGR010000527.1, forward strand.
TGATGGCATGTGTTTTCTGCGCTTTGTTGGCTGAAAATTGTCGCCACAGCCAGGACCAGCGACTCTCATTTGGCTCCGGTGTATTGAAGATCAGATAAATCCGTGCAGCATGATCGTCATCACTGCGCCGCTCATCACTATGGGCTGCAGGCCTTTCGGTTACTTTCCAGCGCCATGTCATGATTGGGTATGCAGTAATATCTATCGAGACAGGCTTAATTAAACCAGAGGCCCCGCTTTCGCTGGAGGCACGTATTACAGATATATTTTGGTCTGCTACAAGACTGTAAATAGTGTGCTTTTTAACGCGATCAAAAGTATAGGGTTGCCACTCCTGAAAAACCTTGGCCTTGTCGCCGGATGAAAACTCCCCGATGAGTTGCTGCATATTAGCTTGTGGCTGTGCAGACACCGTGCCT
>CBDUGR010000528.1:0-1842 GCA_965366515.1 uncultured Gammaproteobacteria bacterium
GACTCGTGGCTTGGCACCAAATTGTGGCTGAAGCACTTCCAGATCTTCGGCCTCAGCACGACTTGCCATTTCATCATCGGAGATTTTGACAGCCTCAAACACACCCGTAGGACAAGATTGAGCGCAGCGCGGTTGAGTCCAACCTTGATCTAAAAGATGGGCGTCAAAGTACCAGGTTTGTGGTAATTCGCTCTCTTCATTCCAGACAATAGCGCCATAGGGGCAAGACTTCACAATGTCCTTACGTCCCTTGGCCTTCTCTGGGTCAATAATCACGATGCCGTCTTCACGCTTGCGAATAGCATCACCAGCCACCTTCATACAGGGGGCGTTATCGCAGTGATTACACATTTTAATCAAGTAGGCTGCATCTACTAAAGGGGTATCACCGCGCATTTTACGAGTGATAGTGATCAACTCTGCACCCTCTTTTGCTGCTGGCGCACTGTAACCAGGAAATTCGTTACCTATGTACTCATCTTTTGCCGCCAGAACACAATTGTTGCAGTTATCGCAACGGTCAACGTTAATTATCAGGTTCCACTTATCCATAACTATTCTCTATATCTGTTATGCCGCACGCGCTTTATTAAGTGCATCAACATTTGTAAATTTCTCAATTTGCACCATGGTTGAATTAGGGGCCATTGAATGCGTTCCGTTTGTTTGAGAACGGCTGGGCGTCAATACATTAAGACTACCGCCAATATCAAGCACTTCACCATCCACGTCTAACGGTTGATACTTGGCACTGGATTGAAAACTTTTCACCACCCCTGGCGTAACAAGAGGAGAGATATCCACTGCACACAATACAGTTCCTCTCGCGTTGTAAACCTTCACCAAATCGTTCTGCTTAATACCTCTTTCTTCGGCATCCAGTAAGCTAATACGTGCTATCCAATAGTAATGCCCATCAATGAGCACACGGTGATCCTTGATCTGGTCGGTAAACATCGTATTGTCTGCAAATGTGTGAAAGCTATAACGACTGTGGGTAGCTATCATCTGTAGTGGATATTTGCCCACAAGATCCTCTGAATGAGGTCCCTCCCAAGAGGGAACATAACGGTTCAGCGCAGGCCGATCCGGGTTCTTCGCTTCATTACGCTTCAGAATTGTGGGGACAAATTCAAATTTACCACTGGGAGTTTGTGCACCATAGCCGAACTCTTCGGCGTATTGTGAAGGCAGCGGGAATGGTTCCGGCACATCTTTTTTCCGCCCATCCGCAAACCACCTCATGCTGACAGCTGGACGTAATTCCTTCTCATGTACTGCAGGGACCACGAAATAGCCTTTTTTCACAAAGTTTTTCCAGGAAATATGCTGCGGCAAATCAGACCCATCAAAGATGCGTTTACACCAGTCAAACTCACTACAACCCTCAGTAAACACTGAGCTCAATCCCAAACGCTCAAGAATGTCAGAAAAAATTTGGTAGTCCGACTTGGATTCACCCAGCGGCTCAATACACTTTTGCTGCAGAGCGATTATTCTGTGGTTAACGGCATCCATCCAATCAAGCCCATAACCACCGCAGTTCGTCCATTCCCCGATATCCCAACGCTCCAAGTTAGTACATGCTGGCAAAATAATATCGGCATACTGCGCGTCACCTTCTATAAAAACGGTTTGATTAACGATGCACTCGATACTTTCATGGCGGTAGGCGTCTACCCAGCGCCCGGAATCAGTTGCGGTACCGAATGTAGATGCGCCGTAGCGGTAGAGCATGCGTACCGGAGAAAATCCATCCATAGGATAATCGAAGGAAGCAAATTGGGCCTCCTGAGAGGTGCAATCCCACCGATAACCTGTCGCCTTACCCTCAATAATGGC
>CBDUGR010000529.1:0-1824 GCA_965366515.1 uncultured Gammaproteobacteria bacterium
CTCCTTCAACTGCAGCAGAGTCTCCATAACTCCCTCGTAAAGCACGCTTGAACAAGCCAGATTATCAGCATAGATATGATTAAAATGCCGTTTTGCTTCACTAAACTGCTGGTCCGTGGGCTCGACAGCTAATGCATTTTTGAGAGCTCGTTTGATCAATACCGGAGCACCATTTCCGATCCAGTGCCTCACCTGCCCAATACCAGGTGCAGGCAGGTCCATAGCCAACATCATTTGATCCACGGCATAGGCCAGATCCGGCAACGAATCCACCAGAGTACCATCCAGATCAAAAAACAGAGCTTTGGTAGTAAACACAGGTTTCCTCTTGGATTTAAAGTAAGCGGTGCATCTTAGGGTTTTTGTGGGAGGAGGGGAATAGCATGCTTGTGAAATCTGTTGTTATTCAATACAAGGTTTATTTTCCAGTTTTATTTCGATATAGTGGCCCCCTTCAGCCTCATGACTGAATTGATCATAAAATGGATTTTAGGATTGTTACATCGGATGGAACCGAGCGATCACCCCAACAAAGCTAATCTGGATAGTGGCTGTGACAGCCTCTGTCTATTGGCCCGTTATCATCAGGTTGCTGCGGACGCCCAAACCTTGCAACACGAGTTTGGCGAATCCGGCAAATGCTTTACTGACACCGACATTCTGCGTGCCGCCTCCTTTTTAAAACTCAAAGCTAAACTCGTCAAACCTGACACTCAACGGCTTAAAGATATTGCATTACCCGCAATCGCCAAGGACCAGAGTGGCAATTATCTTATCCTTGGGCGCATCGATAGTGAAAATGAAAAAGTCCTGATTCAGAAAGCTGCAGCAAGAGCCCCTCAAACCTTATCGATAAAAGAGTTCGAGTCGCTTTGGTCGGGTGAACTGATATTAGTTACCAAGCGATCACTGCTGCCGGGAATGACCGGAAAGTTCGATGTTAGCTGGTTTATCCCGGCTATCGTAAAGCACAAAAAGCTATTGGGCGAAGTACTACTGGCTTCTTTCTTTATCCAGTTATTTGCCTTGATTACACCCCTGTTTTTCCAGGTGATTATTGACAAAGTGCTGGTGCACCGTGGCCTAACCACACTGGATGTACTCGCTATCGGATTGTTAGTGATTTCCGTGTTTGATGTAGTGCTGAACGGCCTGCGCACCTATCTGTTCTCCCATACCACCAACAGGGTAGATGTGACCTTGGGCAGCAGTCTGTTCAGGCATCTAGTGCATCTGCCCATTGCCTATTTCCAATCCAGACAGGTGGGCACAACGGTAGCGCGGGTAAGGGAACTGGAAACGATTCGCAACTTTATTACTGGCTCTGCACTGACCCTGGTGATCGACCTTTTTTTCACCTTTGTCTTCTTTGCGGTGATGTACTATTACAGCCCCACACTGTTCATGGTGGTGCTTGGCTCCATCCCCTTTTATATTCTGCTCTCCGCTTTCATTACCCCGATCCTGAGAAAACGCCTGGATGAAAAATTTAAGCGGGGAGCCGAAAATCAGGCCTTTTTGGTTGAATCTGTCTCAGGAGTGGAAACACTTAAAACCATGGCGGTTGAACCACAGATGCAGCGCAAATGGGAAGAACAACTTGCCGGTTACGTCTCAGCCTCTTTTCGAAGTCAGAACCTCGGGAATATCGCCAGCCAGGTCGCGCAATTTATAAACAAAGTGGTGACCGTTCTGATTCTCTGGTTTGGCGCAAGGCTGGTCATTACCGGCGAACTCAGCGTCGGGCAACTCATTGCTTTTAATATGCTTGCGGGAAGAGTTTCCGGCCCCAGTGAAATTGGGAAGCAGGAGTGTTGCATGGAA
>CBDUGR010000530.1:0-1817 GCA_965366515.1 uncultured Gammaproteobacteria bacterium
CGTCAAATCAAGGTCCGTCATTCTCGCCACTTTTTCAAGATTAGGCCGACTTAACAGAGTGGTCACCATCAGGTTTACCTGCTGGTTAGCCGAACTCGAAAAGGTCAAGCCTCTCAATAACGGCTTAAGTAACGATTGGGTATCGATATGAACCCTTGCGCTGGCCTGATATTGATCCGGCATTTTAAAAACAACAGTCCACCCAATAACACAGACCAACCAGGCCACAACCAAGGCAATCCAGCGTTTAAGCCAGATTGCGCGTATATAATAAATAGCGAGATCAATAATTTCCTGCATAGACTAACTTCTTGTCCTTATAATGAATCCAGCGGTGTCCCTGTCTTTACTGACTCGGTACTAGAAAAACGATTCCGGTATGATCAGAATGTCACCAGGCAACATATCGGCATTAGCAGAGATATCGCCATCTCGTATCAGTTTGTTTAATTTGACCCGATATTCTTTCTGCTGATCGCCAACAATGCGTACAATCGTTGCTTTATTACCCGCCGCAAATTCGGTTATCCCACCAACAGCAATCATCACATCGAGAAGCGTCATATTTTCACGATAGGGAATGGCTTGAGGGTTGGTTGCCTCACCAATTATTCGAATTTGCTCACTATAAGGCCCAACGAACCCACCCACCATCACCGTTACTATGGGTTCCTTGATATATTCAGAAAGCACTTTTTCAATGTCCCTGGCAAGCTGGGCCGGTGTTTTGCCACTGGCAGCCAGCTCCTCAACGAGCGGAGCAGTGATTTTACCATCGGGTCGCACCAGCACCGTATTCGAAACCTCTGGATTACGCCATACAAATATCTGAACCGAATCACCAGGCCCAATTAAATAAGTGTAGTCGCTGGGCGATGTCGTATAAGGCTGTTTAAGCGTCGCCGAAGGCAACTGAGGCGCTTTTGAAGCACATCCACCCAAAATTAAGGCCACTAGGCAAGTCAATAAGACACCTTTATAACTTACTGGAAAATATCCTGATTTATTCATTGTTACTATCCACCCTGTTTGGCAACTTGGTTTATCCGAAGCGAACACATATCATAAGCCAAGCCTGCCTCTATTTCCATAAAGATACTGATGCATAGATACTATAGCTTGCATATCCAAAAAATGACAAATTGATCGTAAAAATAGCTAAAAAAACGATTTCTTCTATACTGGATAAAAACGATGAATCTTTTTTAATCGTTATTAGCTGAGTAGCAAGTTTAATCATTATTAACTGAGTAGCAAGCAAGCGCGGTTCTTATTAAATGATGCACAACAACCTCGCAGATAGTTTTAACTCTTATTTTCGCCTAATCTATGCCGACACTGATGAGTTGTTAAAACAGGTCTTTAAAATTCGTTACGACGTATTTTGTGAAGAATTGCGTCTGGAAGAAAACTGCCCAAAAGATATCGAAAAAGATGAGTTTGATATTTTTGCAAAACACTTTTTACTTCAACACAAACAAAGTGGTGAATTTGCTGGTACTGTAAGGTTCGTTATTCCTCCCCAAGGTTCACAAAAACCAGGTTTCCCCATCGAAAAATACTGCCTGGATACCATTGATAAAAGTATTGTTGATCTCGCATCGCTACCACCGGGAACATATGGCGAGGTATCGCGACTTGCGGTTCCTTCCCGATTTCGCCGAAGAGCGGGTGAGAAGGGCAAACCCTATATCGTTGACTCACCTCAAAAGAACTCCGAGTCTGACAAAAACAGGCTGTTTCCGTATATTTCAGTGGGTTTATATCTCGTCTGCGCGGCTCTTTTTGTTGAAAAACAGCTGGACTACGCTTTTATA
>CBDUGR010000531.1:0-1804 GCA_965366515.1 uncultured Gammaproteobacteria bacterium
GTTTTGATACCAGAGCATGCCAGCGGTTTAAGTGCTCCTGATCTTCAGAGGGCTCCAGTTTTATCCACTGCGCAAAATCAACGGCCACCAAAGTCGTAATATCAGCCACCGAATACCTGTTACCCGCGATAAATTCATTATCTTTCAGGCGATCATTCATATCACTGAAAAAATTCAAAGTCCGTTTTCTCCCGCGTTCTACCAATTCCGGTATCTGTGCGTGCTTATGCTTACCCACAATTGCGCGATCAACAAACCCTTCTGCATCGTTACGAAAAGCTTCTGCGACCGCCCCTATGCCATTCATAAAGGCGATGTGATCCCACATTTCAATCTCCCCTATCTCTTTGGGAGTACTGCCAAAGAGTGGTTTATCTGGATATAAGGCCTCAATATAGCGACAGATGGCGTTAACCTGGGTAATGCAACTTCCATCATCCAGTTCAAGCGCAGGCACATCATTTAACGGACCCTTCTTTGAAAATTCCTCAGAAAATTGTTCACCCTGCATCAGATCTATCTGTTGCAAGGGAATATCAATCCCCTTCTCTGCCAGAAATATGCGCACACGTCGCGGATTGGGTGCTATCGTAAAATCATAAAGTTTCATCATTTTTTCCCTGTTTGAGTTTTACTTGAACTATATCAATTACCCTCGCCAAAAAACTAGTAGAATATTTTAAACTTAAATGGATTTTTTAGTTTCTAAAAGAGAAGAAATTCGACCTTTTGAGGGACTTTGCAATGAAGGTGATTATCATCGGCGCGGGCATTGGTGGGCTAACCGCTGCTTTGAGTATGCGGCAGGCCGGCATCAAAGTGAAGGTTTTCGAAGCACAACCATCCATATGCCCTTTAGAGTTTGGCATTAATCTCCTGCCCCATGCGTCCCGCGAACTCTGCGAACTGGGCTTGAAAGCAGCTATTGACGACGTTGCTATTCGAATCAGCGCCACCCACTATTACACGGCCAATGGACAGTTAATTTTAAGTGACCCCTGTGGTACCTTTGCCGGTTATCGTTGGCCACACTGGTCCATGCGCCGAAGCACACTTCAAAATCTACTTCTCGAAGAATTTACCGCACTGGCCGGTGACAAGGCACTCGTCTATGACGCTAAACTCAGCAATTTCGTACAGACCGGCAATAAAGTCACGGCTCATTTTCTAAATCCAGCGACAGGAAAAATAGATAAGGAGGAAGCAGACTTGCTGATTGGTGCTGATGGCTTACATTCATCCATCCGCAAAAAAATGTTCCCTCGCGAGGAAAAACCGAGATACTCAGGTAAAGTTGCCTACCGGGGAATCACCATAGCACCGCAGTTTTTAGATGGGCAAAGTATGGCTGTTATCGGAGATAATGCTCTACAACTCATCTGCTATCCCACATCAAAACAACAGCTTGCACAGCTCAATGGCAAAAGTCTGGTGGACTGGATCGCTTTTTTATCCGTCGATCAATCTCAGCTATCGACCAGCGACTGGAACAAGGAAATAAGCCCTGATCAGCTGAAAAGCAACCTTGCAAGCTGGCAGTTTAACTGGGTAGATATTCCGCAACTCCTGCACAGTACCGAAAAGGTTTATCAATTTCCCTTATATGACCGCGATCCGCACCGGCAATGGACCTTCGGCCGTGTCACATTACTGGGTGATGCTGCCCATCCCATGCTTCCAACAAATTCCAATGGCGCAGCCCAGGCGATTCTCGATGCACGAGCGCTGGCTTATGCATTGGCTCGCTGTAGCGATCCTATGGCCGGACTGGAAGACTACGAGGCAGATCGTCTGGAAGCAGCTA
>CBDUGR010000532.1:0-1791 GCA_965366515.1 uncultured Gammaproteobacteria bacterium
AGTCAATACAAAACAGATCAACCATTTAAAGACGGGTCAAACGGAAGAAATTCGGTGCATTCTTACTCAACAGATTCTGCGCGGCTTTAATAGTTTGATCTGAGGAGGTTCGTGAGAGATGATTTTCTAAAAAAACTTCGGGAAAATAATTTTAATTGCGAACCAATGGAAATCGTTTATCAATAATATGAAAGTGCGCATCGAATGATGTCAATGGAAATTGATCCTGTTTCAGTTTCACGCACTGTTATCACGGGCTGATATTACTTGTATTCAAAGAGGGCTTTTATCGATTCTCAGGAGAACTGGCTATTACCTGTGGCCTGCCTTTGCCTTTGGCTACAAGCCACCTGAGCAACTTGACTCTGAGTGACCACTCGTAAATCCTGGGAGGCAGGCCCAGGGAGGTTTGAGCTTTAGCGAACGCATCCTCAATCAACGCATCATGCAATGGTCTGAATACCAGCGGCCAGGATAATACTGCCAGGCCGGTTGTTTCCATTATGAGATCATGGCGCAGCAGGGATAGTTTTGCGGTTAGTTCAACCGCCACAAACTCATGGTAACCATTAAATCCTTGCGGCCCCGTAAAACAAAATCTGACGGATTGGCCTGGACAATATTGAGCTACAAAATAACGAATTGGCCCATGTCCACCTACCGCATCAACAGTCAGACCTCGATCAAATTTCATGCGCGGCCAGATTTCAAATGGCCAGAGTTTATCCTCGACTGAAGCCAGCGAGTCTATTAATTCACCCACTTCTGAGATAGTGGCGTCGATCTTCCTTTCGTGGCAATTATTAACCTTCATAGCAATCCCTATCTACATTTTTTAAGCCTTTCTACAGCTATTCAAAGATGCTCGAAAACAGAGACAAAAATGTATTAAACAACAGCCTTAGAACCAGTCAAGATCGATATGTTAACACAGTTATTGATTCTGCTGCGCTGGCAAACAATCGCCTGATAGCGATGTGAAATGTTCACTGGCGAGTCTTGCTGATCCTGGATTTAGTTCGGATGCAGCCGGTCAATATCGCACCACCAACGCCACCCACTGCACCAAATATAAAGTGGCTGACGAAGGGCAAATAATCGGGATGTTTAACAAACATACCCAGTTTTAACCCACCTAACAAATAGAGGGCATAGAAGATCACAGGCTTGGCGATGAAGGCCAGCCCACCAATAAAAGCACCTTTTATCACGAGATTGAAACGATCTCTGGTTAGCCCAAAAAGCAGGTCTGAAGCAATCCCCGTTAAAATAAAAACACCTGCGGGTTTAAGTGAATGTGATGCGGAAACCAGTGGTAACTGGGACAGATAAGTTAATGCGGCCGCACTGGCCACCAAGGTCGCCGCTTTTTTATCCTCACTGGAAAACCTGCCCAGTAGCAGCAGCGCCATCCACTCCAACCCATGATGTCCCGGTATGTTCAACGGATAACGTAAATGCAGTTGCAGCAAACCCGCAATCACACCGAGCAGCAGGAGCCCGCAGGTGCTCAGCACATACCGGTCATCACGGATGTATGGACTTGATAATCTCTTTGTCCAATACTTTAAAGTCATTGCCACTCAATCTCTCCACTAACAAAACTGCCTGCTTTTCAAGTCTGACTGTTCTTGGCCAGGGGCCTAAATGTATTTGAACCTCATCACATACTATTTCTGAACCATCCAACAAAGCCACTTTGTCTATATTGGTTTTCTTTTTTATCATTCCCAGCGTCATTATCTGATTATCAAAATCCCGTAACCCTCTTCCCCAGATATAGCGTCCGTC
>CBDUGR010000533.1:0-1772 GCA_965366515.1 uncultured Gammaproteobacteria bacterium
AAAACGAACCAAAAGAAATGGCGCCCCGGTACACGGCCAGCCTGTGCCCCGCGCGCTGCGCTTCTCATAAAATGACGGCCGTTCGGGAAATCGCCTAATGGCTCAAACAACCCTCACTTTCACCGCCATTGGACTGCGATGTTCACCCGATAAAGGGGAAAAGGATGCACTACGAACGCTTATATTCTTAGGTATTTTTTGCCCTATATGCAGTGCGCCAAATCAGGGTAGCTTCACACTAACCCCACTAAATCGTGGAAACAAAAGAAATAAACCGGCTAACGCCGGTTTATTTCTTTTTGCCTATTCACGAGGGGCGATCATATAGATGCTATGTATTGCAGACTAAATTGGAACCACTTTATTCGCACATGGGCCTTTTTGACCTTGACCAACTTCGAACTCAACGGCCTGACCATCACTCAACGTTGCGTATCCTCCGCCCGCTTGAATTTCAGAATGATGTACAAAAAGATCTTTGCTTCCATCCTCTGGAGTAATAAAACCGAACCCTTTATCTGCGTTGAACCACTTAACTGTACCTTTGCTCATGTTATCTTCTCTGTTGTTATGGTGAAAATCTATTAATATCACGATTCCAATTCACCGTTTGGAAATCGTGACAATGCTATTATAACACTAGCCATCACTATCAATAACAGTATCTTTATTATCAGCTAATGGAACTTGATCCTCTTCAACACCCTTAGTCATTTTATTTAGCCTTTTTTCTTCTTTTTTCTTCTTTTTTGCAATTTCTTTCTGTCTTTTCTCAAATGAGTAATTAGGTTTTGCCATTAGGATCCCCTTACGTTAGCTTGAATATCAATGATGTTTGTCTTAACGCCTTTAGCAGCGCTGAGCGATAGCGAGTCCAGCCCAGCGCTATTTGCTGGGCGATGCTGGCTAAACTGGTTATGTGTTTTCATTTAACTTTGGCCACCTGCTGTAACCAATCTCTGGATTGTTTGATTGATATTGACGAATAAACTCAACCTCTTTGGCTAACAATTCGGATTCTTCGCAGTCAGATGACTCGCAGAGTATTTGTTTACGTACTCCATCTGATAGCTTTGCAAAGTCAGCGTTTACAGCATCCATATCTGGACTTCCAAAGTAACGATGACTACCAATACCATCTTTACCAATATAAATTTTACCTGTTGGATGGTAAGTAATTTTATAGATTTGCCTCACCCGAATCTGAATTCCATTTTACACATAAAAAGATAATCAAATAGACTCTGGCACTATATCACTTTGGCACTCTATTAGGGACTCGCAAGCAAGAAGTGCTTTGTCTTTATTTTTAAAAACAGTGTGTTGCGATACTAGCGGGCTTTTCTTTGCAGACATATATCGCCACGCATTAACATTTAATAACCCCCTCTTCCTCCCCACATCATAAACTAATTACCTTAAAAATCAAATAATTACACACTCTATACAAGTGACTAATGCCAATAGCCGCTGATCTCGGGTATAGCCACATAATCGTTGAAGCCAATCTATCGTGAAGTTACCCATATGTTCGCTCGCAGTGCATAGCCCCCTAAAGCGAGAATGGATCCCGTGGTCTAGCCACGGGATGACTGGCTTAAGTAAGCACCATTCAAACCATCACCACATTTCAGTCACAAAAAAAGGCGCTGCAAAATCAGCGCCTTTTTATTTCTTGGCAGAGTGGCCTAAACCACAATCAATTACTTGATGCTATTCGATAATCTTACTTACAACGCCAGCACCTACCGTACGACCACCTTCACGAATCG
>CBDUGR010000534.1:0-1754 GCA_965366515.1 uncultured Gammaproteobacteria bacterium
GTAAAAAAAATTGACACACACCTCTCAAAGCAGACGATACCGCAAAAACAGCCAGAAGACCGTGAAAGCAAATCACCAAACTCTTTTACTTTTGGTATTTTTACTCCGAGATCTTCAATTTACTTTCAAATTATTTGCCCACCTTACTTCACCCCATTTACGCCGCAAAAACCCTCTTAAAACCGATAGCGCCTCTCGAGAAAAACCCTCACAACTCACACCGTGATCGAATAGCCGCTTTAGTCACTCTCTTAAACCAATCATCATAACTACTCATCTGGCGATCACTCCGTGATTATCATACAATAGTCGCTTGATCTATATCGAATTGCTCCTGTTTTACCATTGACAAGCTGCCTAGCATGCCAGAGAATCGACGCGAGCGATGACAAAGTCAAACAATGCCGCCCAAGGGTAATTAACCAGTGTACCCTGATCATGGTTGTTCTTATTAAGAAAAACAGATTAACCCGACATTTTTTCTTGGAAAAAAGCTAAAAGGCAGGACACTATTCAATGGAAGGAAACAGCAAAGTATCCACCGTCAAACTGGTTAGTACTACTCCCGCCATCGCGAAAACCGATTCGATTAAGAACAGCGCGTCTGAGATGTTCTTGCAGGCAGTCCCATCAAACAAAAATAGTTACTGCATCCTGATACCTGCCCGTAACGAACAACAGAGTATTACCGAGGTAATCGACAGTGTGCATGAGTTGTGCACATTCGATGTCATCGTTATCGATGACGCCAGCGAAGATGACACCATTCGTGTTGCAAAACGCGCCGGTGCACATGTGATACCGTTGCCGGTAAGGCTCGGTGCCTGGGGAGCCACTCAGACTGGATTGCGTTACGCCCTCACCAGAGGCTACCAGGTAGCGGTGACCATGGACGCAGATGGTCAGCATGAGGCTTGCTACCTTCCGGAACTGCTTGAAACGCTGCACAAGGATAATACCGATGTGGCGATTGGTGCCTGTCTGAAAAGAGGTTCTTTGCCGAGAAGAGTCGCCTGGGTGATAATGAAAAAGGTATCGGGCCTGGCATTAGAGGACGTCACCTCCGGCTTTCGAGCCTACAATCGTCCGGCGATGACACTACTGACCACAAAAAAAGCCAGCCTGCTGGAGTTCCAGGATGTCGGAGTGCTTGCGCTTCTCAGAGCCTATGGCATGAATTTTTCCGAGCTGCAGATCAACATGCCCAAACGCAAAAACGGCTGTTCACGTATATTCAATTCCTGGTTGGCGGTCGCCTATTATATGAGTCATACCCTGATTCTGGGATTTAGCAAAAGAGGTATGAGCGGTTCAATCAAGGTCAGGTCCGCCAAACAAATGTCCGACCTGAAAAAAATTCACGAAGCCGGGTAAGGAATCTGAAATATGCACTGGACTTCTGGTATTGCCGGCCTGGCAACGGCGCTTTTGATTTTCTACCTGATTCGACGCGACCATCTGCACACCCGTTATGCGTTATGGTGGATTCCGGTCGCCATTGTTATTGCGTTACTGGGGCTATTCCCGCAAATCACTGATTGGATTGCGCCAAAACTGGGCATCAATTATGGCCCGGTTATCGCGCTGCTCGCCGGCTTGATCTCATTAATTATTAAAATATTGTTAATGGATATCGAGCGCTCGCGAAACGAAACAAAACTTAACCGATTGATCCAGAAAATTGCGATCCTGGAGGGCGAAATCGGCCGCCTGCAAGCTGACCGGGAATCCGATCAGGCCCAGGACCGTTAACC
>CBDUGR010000535.1:0-1716 GCA_965366515.1 uncultured Gammaproteobacteria bacterium
CCTTATAATAATTTGCGAACAGTGGGTGTCCCTTTTCTGTCAGCAGTTTGAATGTATAGTGAACATCTTCAGCGGTAATGGGGTGGCCGTCTTGAAAGCGTGCCTGTGGATGAAGATGAAATTTAATAAATGACCTGTCTTTCGGGACTTCCATTTTCTTAGCGATCAGACCATAGAGGGTGAAGGCTTCGTCGTAGGAGTGCACAGCCAGGGAATCGTAGAGGTAGCTTTGGCGCAGATAGCTGACGCCCGATACGGGCATACCTTTAATGATAAAAGGATTGAGGCTGTCAAACCCTGAGGTGCTTACCGTAGCAAGTCTGAGCTCACCACCTTTGGGTGCTTTCGGGTTAGCGTATTCAAAATGTTTGAAGTCTTGAGCATATTTGGGGGCACCATGCATGGCGATGGCGTGAGAAATCTGTGTCTCAAGCGCAACAGCTTGAGAAGCCCAAAAAAACAGAGTCAGCGCAAAGTGAAGTCCTTGTTTCACAGGTCTAGTCATTAGGCTAATATCCAATAAATAAGATTAATAAATGATTTTAACAGATTGTATTTATTCATTTATCCACCAGTCTCTAAAATTAAAAGCATAAGGTGGATTGACCTTGGGTAAGACAAATTTGTTCCAGTAAGCAACTCTTCGATACCCGGCGTACCACTGAGGAATACTATAGTGAGACCAGAGTAAAACCCGATCCAGAGCCTTTGTGGCAGTGATCAGTTCGTCACGCGATGCTGCGCCAATAATCTTTGTCAGCAATTCGTCGACCACCGGGCTATCCACACCGCTGTAATTTGTTGCGCCGGGCGTATTGAGTTGTTGAGAATGGAAATATCCCATCAGTTCGTAGCTCGGAGAAAGACTCTGAGGTAGCACCTCCATGATCATGTCATACTCAAATCGATCCACCGAGGATTTGTACTGGGTGTAATCAACCAGTCTTAGCGTTGCATTGATGCCCGCCTGTTTCAGATTCTTAATATAGGGCAAGATGAGTTTTTGTGCGCGTACATCGTCATGCAAAATCTCGATGGAAAAGAGCGCCTGGGTATCGCGATGTACCAGCTGTCCCTCTTTAACTTGCCAGCCTGCTTGCCTGAATAACTGCATCGCTTTGCGTCGGTTTTTTCGATAGGAGGCGGAGCCACCTTCCGTTTTAGGTGGCTGAAAGGCTTGGTTAAAGAGCGCTGGCGGCAATTGCTCTCTGTAAGGCTCCAGTAAAGCGATCTCCTTTTCTCCGGGCGCACCTGTCGCTGCCAGTTCGGTATTGGGAAAGTAGCTGTTATTCCTCTTATAGGCGGAATAAAACAATGAGCGGTTCAACCATTCGTAGTCCATAAATAGGCCGAGTGCTTCTCTTACCCGCGGATCCTGGAACTGTTCTCTGCGCGTGTTGATAAAATAAGCCTGATACCCGTACGCTTCGCGATGTGGCAATTTTGCCTTAATCACCTTTCCTTCGTTGACCGCGGGAAAGTCGTAACCGGTTGCCCAGTTCTTTGCTGTGTAATCGATAAAGAGATCGAATTCATGGCTTTTGAAGGCTTCGAAACTGACATCCATATCACGGTAAAAGTCATACCTGACCTCATCGAAATTATAGCGGCCACGGTTCACGGGGAGATGATGGCCCCAATAATCCTTAACTCTTTCAAATATGACATATCTTCCGGCCTCAAACTCTTTGATTTGATAGGGGCCGCTGCCTAACG
>CBDUGR010000536.1:0-1704 GCA_965366515.1 uncultured Gammaproteobacteria bacterium
CACAGAGCGTCAACTGGTTGCAATTTATGGTGCAGGAAGTGCAGGCATGCAACTGGCATCAGCGCTTTCCAGTGGCTCAGATTATCTGCCGGTTGCCTATATTGATGATAACCCCGTTACCAGGGGAAGTGTGATTAACGGCATTCAGGTATATGCCCCAGATAACCTGGAGCAGGTGCTGAAAAACCTTAAAATCAAGCAGGTACTTCTGGCGATGCCCTCGATCAGCCGAGTGCAGAGGCAGGCGATTATTGATCGGCTGGAGAGTTTGCCGGTCTATGTGCGCACGGTACCTTCGATGCCGGACCTGGTTGCCGGAAAAGTTAGATTGGACGAAATCCAGGACGTAGATATTGAAGACCTGCTGGGCCGGGACGCGGTGCCAGCAAACCAGATGCTGCTGGCTAAAGCGGTGAGTGGTAAAACAGTGATGGTTACGGGTGCGGCGGGCTCCATTGGTTCTGAACTTTGTCGGCAAATTCTATCAGCTGAGCCCAGGCGCCTGCTGCTGTTTGAAATATCTGAATATGGTCTGTACAGCATTGAAAAAGAGTTACGCTCATTGGCGAGAGAGCAGTCCTGCGAAGTGGAAATTATTTCCATGCTGGGCTCAATACAAAATGCTGTGCTTTCCGAAAAAATTATGGCGCAGTTCAAGGTCGATGTCGTATTCCATACGGCAGCCTATAAACATGTACCGTTGGTAGAGCATAATATTATCGAAGGGGTGCGTAATAATGTTTTCGGCACACTCGCTTTTGCCCAGGCAGCTGCTAAGGCTAAAGTGAAATCATTTGTGCTGATCTCGACCGATAAAGCTGTTCGGCCCACGAATGTAATGGGTGCAACCAAGCGGCTATCGGAATTGATTCTGCAGGGGCTCTCACAACAACAGAAAAATACCTGTTTTAGTATGGTCCGTTTCGGGAATGTGCTTGGGTCGTCTGGCTCGGTTGTGCCACTGTTTCGTAAACAGATCAATCATGGCGGACCGGTTACAGTGACGCACCCTGAAGTGAGCCGTTATTTTATGACCATTCCAGAAGCTGCTCAGCTGGTGATTGAATCAACTTCAATTGCTCAGGGAGGGGATGTGTTTGTGTTGGATATGGGTGAACATGTCAATATCGTCGATCTGGCCAGAAAGATGGTGCATTTAATGGGCCTGGAAGTCAGAGACGAGGAGCATCCTCACGGAGATATAGAGATACAGTTTACCGGGTTACGGCCGGGTGAAAAATTGCGGGAAGAGCTGTTGATTGGCGAAAATCTGGCTGGTACTGAGCACAGCAAGATCTTGCGTACTGAAGAAGCGACCATGACTTGGCAGGACGTGCAGCATATCGTTGCCGCTCTTGATCAGGCATGTGATGAGTTCGACTACGAAAAAATAAGAAATGTATTATTGAATTCAGTGATAGGATTCAAACCGCAACATGCGTTTGTTGACTCAATTTATGTCAAATCAGCTCAAATTATTGAGAAGGAATCAGCAGCAAAAGCCAAGGTTACCAAACTCTACCCAAATACTAATTAGGGTAGATTAGAGGTTCAGCTGACAACCGGCGGATATCATCGCAGACGATTGGAATTGTTGGTTAAGCGGCGTTTCAAAACGAATAGCGAATCTGGAATTAACAATAGCGTAGCAGCTGTGATAGCTACAATTAGGTAATCCAAAATATCTCCAGGAAATGCTGGCTT
>CBDUGR010000537.1:0-1696 GCA_965366515.1 uncultured Gammaproteobacteria bacterium
AGCTCTCCCAGCTCAAGTAATAGATTAGCCCGGGTTTCTGACGCCTCCCAATCCTGTTGGTGTGAGTAGGAATCGAAGCGAACAATCAGCACATAGTCACCGCCGGTTTGAGCGGAAGGGCGCAACACATCAACACCCAGATGTCCTGGAAACTGCTTGGCCGCGCTGATAGTGCGGCGCAACCAATCCTCATATTCAGACTCTTTTCCCTTAAGCACCCGACGTGCGATGCTGACTGTGACCGGCTTATTCTCTTCGATGGTGTCAGACATGGACTTTTTTACTCTTGATTTCGTCAACAGACCTCTATACAAACATCAGATTGGCAGGAAATCAAATTTAAAGATCCCGAGCAATACAGCAAATGAGACAGAATATGATGAGAACTTTATTGAGCTTGCGTACCGTGATATCAGTTGTAGCTTTGAGCTTGCTCGTTGGCAAGGTGATTGCCGGTGATGCAAAGGTTGTATCCCTCATGCAAAAGGAATTAAAGGCATTTGATGGAAAAATTGCACAGATGCTGACTGTAGAATATGGCCCGGGAGTTTCCTCGAGAAAGCATCGACATAACGCACATATCTTTGTTTATGTACTCGAAGGAGCCGTTGTCATGCAGGTCGAAGGAGGCGAAGAGACAGTGCTGGAGGCGGGCGATACCTTTTACGAATCACCCGAGGATATCCATTTGGTCTCAAAAAATGCGAGTAATACTGAGACTGCAAAATTTCTGGTGTTTACTCTTAAAGATCAGCATACGCCTGTCTCGATATCGATGCCTTAACCTTATATCAACCTGTCTCAACCTTCATCGTTGACGCACTCGGAGTTTAGCTGGACCCAGTTTTCGTGTAGCTCTTCAGGAAAAGGACAGGATTTTCGGCTATTCCGGTCAAAATGTACGCCAATGTTCTCGCAATTGGCCACCTCCTGTCCGGTTTCAGCGTTATACATATGATGTATGAAACGAACCACCTTATCTGTCATTTCCAGAGGTTGGGTCTTTATGATGAGAAGGTCGCCAGCGGTGACCTCAGCCTTATACTTAACACGTTGCTCTAACGCAGCCATTCCTTTCTGGTTTTCTTTGATATAGGCAGAGGTAATACCGAGCCGGAAAAGGAAATGCCAGGTTCCTTCATCGAATTTTGCTATATACCACTGCACATTCATGTGGCCCATATGATCAAGCTGATGGGGATAGACAACGCTTCGGTTCGTTTCAATCATAATTATTAACCCTGGATTATATTTAATCTGGATAATTGCCTGCCACAGGTTAGCGCAACGCGAAAGGGCGTGCCGGTGAGCCAGTTGCACCTTTAAAGGGAATGGCACCAAATGCGAAGGCAAACTCATAGACTTTATCGGAAAGCAGCGACTTGAAATTCATATTTTCCATGATGTAGATACCGTTTTGTACCAGGAATTTTTGATGATTAGGAGCAAATATTTTAGGGTTTGGTCCTGGAATTGCCTCCACGGCCCAGTTATCAGTTCCGACTAATACAACCTGCTGATCGACAACCCAGTCACCGGCACTCGCGGAAAGTCCGGGCGCACAGTGGTTAAACCTGGCGTTATCAGTTTTCCAGAGTGTACCCCATCCCGTGTAGTAAAATAGAGCGTCGCCGGATTGAATGGCATTTTCCTTTAGTCCCTGGTGAATCAAGACTGCCTTAATATCCTCAATGGA
>CBDUGR010000538.1:0-1652 GCA_965366515.1 uncultured Gammaproteobacteria bacterium
CTCCGGAAAGCGCAGCGCTACCACCACCACCTGCTGCCATTTCGAAAACCACCGTCCTGGCTCCGGCGTTGAGCGCCTCTATAGCCGCACAAGTGCCCGCCGCACCAAATCCGACAACAACTACATCTGTCTCAATGTCCCATTGAGGTACCTCTTTGACGTTTATCGGATGCGAAGGCCTAAATGCCTGTAACATTAAACTTCCTTTCGATTAATGGTCATAGCCGCCAACTGGGGAATTTATCTGGTCACACTAATTAGACTACAATTAATAAATCGTTAGAATTGGCTCTATAACTAAGAGTTGGCCGGCAATGCTACTGTAACGGTTCCCAGCATATGCATACCCCAACTATCGTTGACGCCTTGTACGCTGATCTCAGCTGTCTTTTCTTCCTCGTCTTTTGCTGTAACTTCACCCGTAATAGTCATTACGAAACCAGGTAAATTCGGTGCACCCAATTTTATTTTGGACGCCTTCAACGTACAATCCGGGCCTGCCCAGTCGGTAACGAAGCGCCCCATTAGAGCTGTACTAGTGAGTATGTTCATGAAGACATCCGGCAAACCACCCGCCTGGGCGGCCGCTTTGTCATGATGCACTGGTGTAAAGTCACGAGTTACAATAGAACCACCCACAATTAAAGAAGTGGTAATAGGCATTTCTAAAGCTGGCAATTTATCACCGACTGTAACGGCGCTATAGGTTAGCGTATCCAGGTTACTCATAAAATCTCTCTCTTAATATCCAGTTGGTTATCTCGCTGTTGATCAAGCTAATCAGCCGCTTAGGAATCATGCCGTGTGTTACGTCAATGAATGCTATTCACTATAGAACGGCTAACAGATATCCTTATACCAACTCACGCGCTCTTTGCTTGTTGCGCGGGAATGAATTTCAACACTCTAAACATCATGCTACCAACTTCTTCTTTATTCTGGTCAGTAAACACTGTTCTGGTTTCAATAAAATAGCCCAGCCCTTGTGAGGTCTCCTTCTCTTCTGAAATACCGGCAATCGTTTCTTGAGCATACACCTGATCACCCGGTCGCAAATCACGCTTAAATTCCAGCTCACAATTTGTGCCAAGCACACCGATATAACCATGCGCATCAAAAACGGCATGCAACTCTCGCTGCAAATCTATTTTTGGTTCGGTTGCCATGGCATACCCTTCCATATTCCAGACTTGCAACATCGTTGGTGGGGCAATCAAACCTCCTTTGCTGGATTTTGCTGCAAACTCTTCATCAGTGTACACAGGGTTCTTATCACCCATGACTTCGCACCAGTGACGGATCATCACCTTATTGACGTCATCCAGCCCGCGTTTACGCGAGCTGATTTCCCTGCCAATATAGGCGCGGATCTGATCTTCAAATGTTTTTTTCTCATCGGGCATCATGAATTTTGCCTCCTTTACGTAGAATTATGGGTATTCCATGAGAAATGCTGAACTCATAGGAAACAAACTAATTTAATTTCTGTATGATCTAAGCCAAGTTTCGCAGTATTAAAAATATTTTTCCGTGAAAACAAATACTCAGGAAAAACTTTCCGATTCAAAACCTCAATAAACTTCTCTTTCTATTGAGCAATTATTTAAATTGAGCACGGACACAAGTTAAACAACTAGATAAAGACAAACCTT
>CBDUGR010000539.1:0-1636 GCA_965366515.1 uncultured Gammaproteobacteria bacterium
CCTATGGGCATGCAGCGGGCGATCGGGTTCTTAAAAATTTGGCGCGATTACTTAAACAACGGTTGCGTGGAACAGATATTGTCGGTCGTTATGGTGGAGAGGAGTTTGCAGTCATCATGACGGATACTGATGCACCCGATGCTGCCAAAGTTATCGATCAGATACGCAAAGTTTTTTCGCGCCTACTGCATATGAGCGGCAATAGGGAATTCAATGTTACGTTTAGCTGTGGTATAGCTGATATTCAACATTTCCCTGATGTTGAAAGTATTAGTGACGCTGCCGAAAAAGCGCTTGATGCCGCAAAGAAAAAAAGCCGAAATCAAGTAGCGGTGAATACAGGCGAATAACATTCAAGACTGAAAATGTAATGAAAAGCTAATCACTAGGAATCATCCGCAAAACAGTTGTTTATCCCCCTGTTTTAGGGATTTAAAGGCATCAAGTGCCTTTTGGCGGGATAATTTGAGGTCAACAATGGGTTTGGGATAATCTTTGCCCAGAACCATATTGGCATCTTTCAATAGGTTATCTGGTGCTTCCCATGGATTAAACAGGTACTTATTTGGCAGGGCGTTAAGTTCCGGTAAATATCTCCGGATATACTCTCCTTCAGGGTCAAATTTTTGGCCTTGCGTGACGGGATTAAAAATACGAAAATAAGGTGCAGCATCTGCACCACATCCCGCTACCCATTGCCAACTTGCGCTATTATTAGCTAAATCTGCATCAACTAGACAATCCCAAAACCATCGCTCACCATGATGCCAGTGCAATCGTAGATTCTTTACCAAAAATGATCCAACAATCATTCTAACCCGATTGTGTATATATCCGGTTTGCCATAGCTCCCGCATACCCGCATCAACCATCGGGATGCCGGTTTTTCCTCGTTGCCATGCACTAAGTTTTTTCTTATCTTCGTTCCATGGGAAGCGATCAAATTTTGCTTGAAGGTTCTTTTCTGGTAGATCCGGGTTGAAGTAGAGTTGGCTATAAGAAAACTCACGCCAGCCAAGCTCGCTACAGAAATGGACAACATTAATATCATCTCCACGCATTTGTGCGGCATACCACACTTGGTTAGGCGATAATTCACCAAAATGTAGATAAGGAGATAACCTCGAAACATGTGGTTTTGCGGGAAAATTGCGTCCTTCTTTATAATTTTCTATGCCCTCTTCCAGGAAATCGGATAAGCGTTGATGCGCACCTGTTTCGCCGATATGCCAATATGGCTCTATTTTACTATCCCAACGAATGGCAGGTAATAACGATAATTCATCAATCGTGAGTGAGTGATGTGTATCCCGGCATAGTTGTAAAGATTTCGGTTTAGGAAGCGGTTCACGTGGGGCAGAAGATTTTAAACATCCTTTGCGATAAAACGGCGTGAAGACCTTATACGGCGCTCCATCACCTTTCTTAATGTTCCATGGTTCCCAGAGCAATGAGCCGTTGTAGCTATAAACGTTGATTCCTTTGCTTTTAAGCTGCTCTTTTATATGCTTGTCGCGTTTGATACGCCAAGGTTCATAGCACCGGTTCCAAAATATATTTTTAATATCATAGCGATCAAAAAGGCTGAGCAGGATGGACAATGGATCCCCCTGAGACAGTGACAGTTTCTGATCCA
>CBDUGR010000540.1:0-1593 GCA_965366515.1 uncultured Gammaproteobacteria bacterium
AGAGAATGCCTGGCTCTAAGCTGTAATGGTTGGTTCCGAGACGATTCTGGGATTTGCCGGTGGGCATATAAGCCATCAACTGGAAAGTCAGCTGCTGCTTTGCGTTTGAAAGTATGCCGGACTTGAGACCTGCCACCACGTCTCCTATGCCGGAATCTTTAGGATTTTGTGCTGGGTCGACAGACCGGTACGGCAGGGATGTGAACAGCGAAAGGCGGTCATTAATGAAGGCGTATTCCCCATCCAGCCTAAACTCCTGGTAATCCAGGTGCGGTACTGGTTCACCACCAGTACAACGTTTATTTAGGCATTCGGCATAAAAGAATTCGGCGCGGTCCGGACGATTGTTGCCGTATGCTGCGTCAAACCTAAAACGCAGGCGGTTATTAATCAAGGCATTATCGACATAACCGGTCGTGCTATACCTATACGGCGGTGGAGCGGCAGGCTCGGTTGTATTTGCGCCATTTGCAACGGAGTTTACGGAGACATCGCTATCTTGAGCCTGAACGCCGTCGAGCGGCAAGAAGACGCCAAAAAACAAAACGAGTACACTTAAAACATTCGAGTTTTTCATTTTATTAGCTCCAAAAAATAGTAACAATGTCCATGCATCCTTATCTATCTGCCATTGGCGTCTACGGGTTGTAATCTCCAAAAACGAAGGCCGTTTCTTCGTGCTGTTGATGGGCGACTCATATTGCGTCCAGTCAACTACATCATTTATCTGATCATCTTGAACCTCCTTCCACTTTTGCTGACTATGCCCGCACTAGACACAGCTACCTATGGTGCTGCTGGCATGGTAGTTGACATAATATTCACTGACTCAGTGATATCATCTAACCATTTAATGCCGCACCCCATTGAAATGGTCCCGGGCTCACCATCGCTTTTTAGGCCAATAAAGCCACCCAACTTTGCCATGATGAGAATAGCCTCGTTTAGTGCGGGTGGTTTTTT
Organism: uncultured Gammaproteobacteria bacterium; assembly: GCA_965366515.1. Classification (GTDB taxonomy): domain Bacteria; phylum Pseudomonadota; class Gammaproteobacteria; order Pseudomonadales; family IMCC2047; genus JAJFKB01. The sequence continues at coordinate 964 of CBDUGR010000540.1, forward strand.
CTGGAGAGCCTGAATTTTGTGTGATATGCATATAGCGCTTTCCATTCTTCTTTGGAATCAAATTCATCATATCCACCGTTGAATTTTTTAAACTCAGCCAGTCCCTATATGTTTTTTCTCTTATTTCTATATGGTTAATTAGAAGATAGGAATCGGACGATTCAATATGCGATATTTCGTTAAAATTAAATGGACCATCAAAAGATAAATGATTAGCTGCGCTAACATTTAAGCGAGGTAATAAATACCGCTGATTAGTTGCAGTTTTCACCGTTTCCATGCTCTGTCAACAGATTAGGCCCTTGCCACAAACGGAGTCCATAAGATAAAAAGAGTTGCGGGCCATAACCAAAGCGGTCAAGCGAAGTTGCAAAGGGCACTGATACGGAGCCGCTACCTGTGACCAGATTGACAACAAATTTTCACCGATGCCTGGAATGGCGCCGTTGCTTTTCGACAGTGAAATTGTCGGAGATTTGTTCAGCTCAGGATCGGCACCTTGTCCATCGGCCGTGTTAGGATAGTTATCCTGACCCACGGGTGATTTATGATCCATCATCGCCTTCCCCTTCTTATAAAAACTGATATTTAACAGCAGTAAAAAAGCCTAATTGCTCTTTTCGCTAGTAG
>CBDUGR010000541.1:0-1589 GCA_965366515.1 uncultured Gammaproteobacteria bacterium
TGGTGATAAGGTAGTGTTTAACGGCTACGAAACCTGGAAGCCTGACAGTGAACGTTGTGCCAAATATCGAATGCAAAATTCCAAAGGCTCAGCCTGTGGGCGTTGCATTAAAACTTGCCCACTCACAAAAGATGTCACCTGGGATGGCCCCCTTTACGCGCGTGTAGGCAGCTGGTTAGGCATTCATGCGATGTGGTTAAAACCCGTCATCGTTCCATTTGCCATCTGGCTAGACGATAAGCTAAATAACGGAACGCCTAACGATGCCAAAAAGTGGTGGCTGGATCTGGAGGTTATTGGCGATCAATGCAATCAGCCCGACCCCAATAATTATTGCGACCATCCCACCGCTGGTGTTAATCGCAAGCAGCTTAGACCGGATCATTACATTGATCCCAAAACACATCGTATTGCCTACTTCCCTGCCAGCAAAGTACCGCCTCCTGACGCACAAGGCCCCGTACCTACAGACCGCAGAGCGGGACTGGACATTGCGGCAAATGCTGAAACCGTAGAGCAAGCATTAGCCAGAAGAAAAAGAGGTGAAAAGGCGCCTGTAGAATACAGCACCAGCTGGGAGTAATCTTTAGTTCACACAGAGCCCATGCTTATATTCTTCACAAGAGCTTCTGCTTCATCATAAATATACGGCACTAGTGTAGTGCGACTTTTGGCATACAACGGCCTATTTTGCTGTATTGCAAGATAGGCCAATCGCCCGGTCGGATTATTATCCTAATTTCTGTTTTAACAACCTGATTTTTAGCCAAAAAATTGGCGAACCGACTTTTCAACACGCTTACGAAATTTATCCAATTTACCCCTGTTAATCTTTTCACAACCATAAAGCGCATGATATTTAACCCGGGCTCCTCTGGCGCATGCACCAATTAACGCAAATTTTACGATACGCCTCACCGGACGCCACATGATTAGCCAATCAACCCAGGCAGGGGAACCCAAGGTGGTAATTACCATTACTCTTTTAAGTTGATTTAGCCTCGGTTCTATCGAAGCCAAACCCGGTGCATGATCATAGGCAACACCTGGCACCCAGACCCTGTCAAACCAACCCTTCAGTATGGCTGGAAAATTAAACCACCAGGTCGGGAAAACCAAAATCAAAGCCTCGGCCTCTTGCAGTCGAAAAACCTGCTCTGATACCTCCGATTGATCATAATTCTCCTGGTAATAGGTTTCCCGTTCACGCTCACTCAATACCGGATCAAAGCTATGCTGATAAAGGTCCTCGACCGTCACCTCATGCCCCATCGCCTTAAGCTGCTGGCTCACTTCATGAGTGAACTGCTGACAAAGGCTGTTGGTTAGGGGATGGGCTGATACGACGAGGCATTTCATATTAGATTTTTCTTAGAATTATTAGTAAATATTGCTATGGATACAATCTCAGCATACTTTATTTTGATATCTCGTTTTGCCCATTTTGAAATTAGTTTATAGCTCAGGAAAATAGCGCCAACAGTCGGTGTCTCGCCGCCTTCTCATCAACACCGACTGCACATGCGCTACATTATATCGATTCTACTAAAACTGTTTTTAAGCTCTACAATTTATTTTCCAAATCAGTC
>CBDUGR010000542.1:0-1568 GCA_965366515.1 uncultured Gammaproteobacteria bacterium
ACTGCTAATGCCTGGATAGAAATTAGGATCTGCTATCGGTTCCGTATGAGTCATTACAATTTAGGCACATTCTACCAATAATTGTTGGCGTCCATCAGTCTAGTTTTAAAGGATTCTGCAGCAAAAAGCTAATCACTGTTGCTGTAATTTATGGGCAATAGCATCCATCAGCTTGCTTGCGATATTAATAGAAAACTGTGTGTCCAGCTCTCGAATGCAGGTCGGGCTGGTAACATTAATTTCAGTAAGGTAATCACCAATGACGTCCAGGCCAACAAAAATCAGTCCAGCGGCCTTCAGTTTCGGTGCAACTTGCGCGCAAATCCATAGGTCGCGCTCACTCAGCTCAATGCCTTGCCCCCGTCCGCCGGCGGCCAGATTACCTCGGGTTTCTCCCTGCGCTGGAATGCGTGCGAGGGCGTAGGGAATCGGTTCAGCGTCCACCATTAAAATACGTTTATCTCCGTCAACAATTTCAGGAACAAACTTTTGTGCCATAATCTGACGCTGACCGTTATTGGTTAGTGTTTCAAGAATCACATTGAGGTTGGGGTCGCCAGGTTTAACGCGAAAAATACTCACGCCACCCATACCGTCAAGTGGTTTATAGATCACATCCTGCTGTTCCTGTTGGAATTGTTTTAAGGCTTCAATGCTGCGGCTGACCAGCAAGGGAGGGCAACACTGTGGAAACTGGGCGGCAAACATTTTTTCGTTAAAGTCGCGCAAGCTTTGCGCACGATTAACGATAAGTGTGCCTTCGCTTTCAGCCTGCTCCAAAAAATAGGTGGTATAAAGGAATTCATTGTCAAAGGGCGGGTCTTTACGCATCAGAATGACATCGAGCGCCGACAGTGGCTGCATCAAGTTTTCGCCTTTTTCATACCAGTTTTCCGGATTTTCAGCTACTCGAATCTTGCTCATGTTGGCCTGTGCGATGCCATCCTTCAGGAACAGGTCCTGTTGTTCCATATAATACAAATCCCAGCCCCGTTTTTGGGCTTCGAGCAGCATCGCAAGAGTGCTGTCTTTTTTGTAATTGATGGCTTCAATAGGGTCCATAACTACGCCGAGCTTTACCGTCATTACACTACCTTCGCTGAGTTTATGAGCAATCGCTTTGCCAGGTCCTGTTAGCAGAACCTGGGAGTCTAACCATTGTATAGGCATATAGCGGCTTAAAAAATATATAACACAAAGATTTAAGATTACGGAACCAGCCGCGAAACAGCTAAGCCTAAGAAAAAATAAGGATTTTTACCGATAAACTTGAAGTTACGGCAATATGAATTACGCTTGATAGGCAGACCGCCAATCGCACGGTCGCAGATATTCTGGACAGAGTAGCAGTTTTGGCTATCTTTTAATAGTGGATCATTAAATCGTAGGTGCTTGAGGTTGAGTGGATGAGTGAACAATTTAAGGAATTAACAGTGATGGTGGTTGATGATAGTAAAACCATCAGACGTACCGCAGAAACCCTGCTGAAAAAGGCCGGCTGTGAAGTGATAACAGCGATAGACGGGTTTGATGCGCTTGCAAAAATTGTTGATGGGAAGCCTGACATT
>CBDUGR010000543.1:0-1565 GCA_965366515.1 uncultured Gammaproteobacteria bacterium
CTATCAACCCATTGTCTGTTGAGGGACAAGTACAAGGAGGTGTTTGGATGGGGTTGGGTCAGGCTATTTCAGAAGAAACAGGTTTCCAAAATGGTATGCACATGAATGCCAATTTCCTTGATTATCGGTTCCCAACCATTATGGAGTCTCCGGATATCGAAGTAAAAATTATTGAGCCTATTGATGCGAACGGTCCGTTTGGTGCAAAAGAGGCCAGTGAAGGGATGCTGTCCAGTGTTCTGGCAGCTGTTTCATCGGCGGTACGCGATGCAATTGGTATCGAAATGACCGAAACCCCGATAACACCCGATCGTGTTATAGATGCTTTGGTTAAACAGGAAAGGGCGAATAAGCGAAATCAATCCGGGAAGGGGGCTGTCTAATGGAACTACTACCTGAATTCGAAATTAGACAACCAAAAACTGCTGAAGAGGCCGTTGCGTTAGGTGCAGAAGCTGATGCTCGATACATCGGCGGTGGAACGGACTTCGTGCCCAATCTCAGAAGGGGTCTGGAAACACCAAGTACAGTGGTCGATTTGTCCGAAGTTGCCGAGATGCAACAGATAGAAGAAACGGAAAATGGGCTTAAAATTGGTGCCAGCGTCAGTCTGCAGCAATTGATTAGCAATGAGTTGGTGATTAAGCAATATGCGCTGCTGGCTCAAGCGGCTGAGACTATTGCCGGAACTACCCATCGACAGTCTGCAACAGTAGGTGGCAACCTTTGTCTGGATACTCGTTGTCAGTTTTATAACCAGAGTGAGTGGTGGCGTAAGTCAAACAACTACTGTTTGAAATATCGTGGGGATATCTGTCACGTAGCACCACAGGGCGACATCTGTCGGGCTGCTTACAGTGGCGACCTGGCACCAGCGATGATGGTGTATGGTGCGAAAGTTGAGCTGGTATCTGCGGCAGGCAAGCGCGTCATTGATCTTAAGGATATGTATCAGGAAGATGGTGCAAATTATTTGCTGCTTAATCCGGGAGAGCTTCTAGTAGCAGTCATTATTGAAAGGCTGGATGGCTATAATACAGAGTATCGCAAAGTCAGAGTGCGTGGTGGCGTGGATTTCCCGCTGGTGGGTGTTGCCGTTGCTGCCAAGAGTAATGCTGGAAAAATAGAGGATATTCGCATAGCGTTGACTGGCACTAACTCGCGTCCCGTCTTTGTCGAAGGGGCTGAAGAGAGTTTCGGGAAGCCTGTTGATGAGGAGGCGATCAAAGCGCTTGTGAAACTGGTTAGAGTGCAATCCAAACCGATGCGTAGTACCTTTACGCCGGGGTCATATCGCAGCAAAGTGGTAGTGAATGTCGCGCGGCGGTTGATTAATCAATTGCTCTGATTTGAATGCTTCAAAACAACTCTCCTGCTTGAATCGTCTGGTTTGAGCAGGAGAGTTGCTCCTGTTTTTGCTTTAGCGCCCTGCATATAATCCGTGTTGAAAACTCGTTCAATTATAAAACTCTCCGACTTGGCCGGTTCGTCTGAATCCAGTCAACGGTGCCTTGGGTTGGCATCGTTACTGATTTTCGTTTGTATTACTTACAATGTTGGTAAAG
>CBDUGR010000544.1:0-1551 GCA_965366515.1 uncultured Gammaproteobacteria bacterium
GGCGAAGTGATTCGTTTTGTTGAAAAGCCGGATTTTGAGAAAGCACTATCCTATATTCAGTCTGGAAATTTCTGTTGGAATTCAGGGATGTTCTGTTTTTCTGTTGGTGCAATGCTGAGGGAGTTTGACCGACTTTGCCCGGATTTATTGGCCAATGCCAGACGGTGTCTGGAGGAGGGGCGTTTAGCGCAGGGTGATGGATATTTGCAGCTCGAGCTTGGTAGCGCATTTGCCCAAATGCCTGATCTTTCCATCGACTACGCCGTAATGGAAAAAACTGATAATGCGGCGGTAGTTGCTTGCGATATTGGATGGAGTGATGTGGGGTGCTGGAAAGCCCTGGGTGAGTTAACGGCGGCTGATGATAACAATAATCGAGTGGAAGGAGAGGCGCTGCTGCACAATACAACCAACTGCACGATTAAAAGCTCAGGCCGATTTATCGGTACGGTAGGGATTGATAATCTGGTTATTGTTGATACACCGGATGCACTTCTGGTTGCTGATAAGCAGCATACGCAGGATGTGAAAAGTATATACGCAACACTCAAGGGTATGGATCATGAACTGCACAAGGAACACAGGACTGTTTGTCGCCCCTGGGGTAGCTATACCGTATTGCAGGAAAGTGATAACTACAAAATCAAGCGAATAGAAGTAAAACCAGGAGCGTCGCTAAGCTTGCAGTCTCACCGGCATCGTGCCGAACACTGGGTGGTGGTAAAAGGGCAGGCCAAAGCGCTAAACGATGACCGGGAACTGGTTCTCAACCTTAATGAGTCGACCTATATTCCGGCAGGTTGCAAACACAGATTGTCGAATGAAACTAACGAAGCAGTTACTATAATCGAAGTGCAGAGTGGGAGTTATTTGGGGGAGGATGATATAGTTAGGTTTGATGATGACTATGGTAGACCAATATCCCATAGCCTTGAATGTAAATGTTTCTCTAAATAATTTATCTGTGGTGACTTGATGAGCCAACTAACAAAGAAGGTATGGTAGATGCCTCTGATGTTTCATGCACTTTGGCGGTACCGATACTTCGTTTTAAGTTCCGTTCAAAATGAAATAAGGGCCCGGTTTGTCCGTAGTCGGCTAGGTGGACTTTGGATTATTCTTAATCCGCTTGCCCAGGTGGCCATATATGCAGTTATTCTATCTAATGTATTGGCCGCAAAGATTCAGGGCATCGATAACAAGTATTCTTTTGCTATTTACCTGACTGCCGGCATCATGGGTTGGAGTCTGTTTTCAGAGATAATCAATCGTTGCCTAAACCTTTTTATTGCCCACGGCAATCTGATGAAAAAAGTCATGTTTCCAAAGGTCGTGCTGCCCGCTGTTGTTGTAGGAACCAGCGTGTTTGATAATTTTATGCTCTTTCTGGCAGTTTTAGGAGTTTTTGCTTTTCTGGGACACTTGCCAACCTGGGAGGTGCTATGGTTGCCCGTTATTATTGCTACGACAGTGATTTTGGGAATAGGTTTCGGGCTCATTTTAGGTGTTTTAAACGTCTTTGTCAGGGATATTAGTCAGGTAGTACCAATC
>CBDUGR010000545.1:0-1519 GCA_965366515.1 uncultured Gammaproteobacteria bacterium
TTGATCGTCCGGGTCCAGTATTTTGGCGTAAGAAAGTAATGCCGTACCTTCTATGTCTGCGGGTGAGAAAAAAACGATGAGATTTTTATCACCGACAGATTCGTCCGGGAGTTCTAAGGTCGAGAGCTCAAGTATGCGACGGGATTCTGCGCCTGAAGCATTTTTCAGCACCATTTCAAGCTCTACCCGGCTATTATTAAAGCCTCGATCTGAACGGTCGTTGCGCGCAGCAACTTCAAATCCCTTTTGATCAAGATCTTCTGCAGACACTGGCATACTAGCAAAGCTTGCCAGCATGAAAGCGCCTATAATAAGCATATAATTAAATACATTAGATTGTTCGAGTCTTTTCAGTCTTAACATAAGAAACTCCTTTTGTTTTAGGTTTAACGCGCAGCATGAGCAGCGCTGGTAATAACAACAGATCCACAATCAAGGCGATAATAATGGCAAGTGCTGTCAACGTTCCCATGTCACCCGTAATCTTGAATGATGAAAACATGAGAACACCAAAGCCAAACGCAAGAATAAGCGCATTGGCCACAACCGCAGCCCCGACAGTATCAAAGGTGTAGCGAATCGCGTCCTCAATGGAGAGTGCCAATTCTTCACGAGCACGCTGGTATTTCGTAAGGATATGAACCGTGTTGTCGACAATAATGCCGAGAGAAGTAGCGGATACTGTTGCTGCAGCCATGCCAACCTCTCCCACTAACAGTGCCCACACGCCGAACGTCATCATGAGTGGTGCAATATTTGGAATCAAGCTGAGAAATCCGAAGCTGAAGCTTCTCAGGGCGATCATCATAATAAGGGACATCAAAACAACAGCGACAATGTTGCCACCAATCATGTCCTGTATATTGCGCTCGGAGATAAAGGAGAAGAGATAGGTTGCGCCAGTGCCATACACTTCATTCCCGGGTGAACGAGCATCCCACCAGGCATCAATATCTCTCAGGAATTGCCGCGTCTCTCCTGTGGTAATTTCATCGAGCGTGACTGAAACTCGCGTCGATGACTTGTCAATGTCTATGCGGTCATTGAGATCCAGCCCATATGGTAATGACAATTCATATAGAAGCAGATATTGTGCAGCAAGCTCGCGCTCATCTGGAATTTTGTAAAAAGCCGGATCGTCTGCATGCATGTTCTTGCTTAGCCGCTTGATGATGTCCGTATACGAATAAACATGACGTACTTTTGGAAATTCCCGCAGCCAGATCGAAAAGTCATCCAGATTTTTCAGATATTGAGGCTCATTGATGGCGCCAGGTTCTCCGGCAGGTACCGAGTATTCCAAAATATACAGTCCTGTTAGATGATTGATAGCGAACTTCGCGTCACCACGAAATTCTACTCGATCGTCAAAGTATTCAACCCATTGATCGTTCAAATCAATTGTTGGTATAACACAAACCAATACAATAAAAAGAAGGCCGACAAAAACCAGCGTGACCCGTGCTCTTGCAATAACAAACTCGGCAAGTTTGTTGATTGCTTCTTGCAGCGGACCCCG
>CBDUGR010000546.1:0-1515 GCA_965366515.1 uncultured Gammaproteobacteria bacterium
AATAAAGGCTGATAGCCGATTATAAGCTTCAAACTGGCGCGCATGGGCGAGCGCATCGCTAGCGTCAATCAAGGCAAGATAACTGGCTAACTGCTGCCCCACGGTCTTTAACAGATCATGATCTTCCCAGTTAATTTCACGTGGTGCTCGAGGATTTGTCAGGCAAATAAATCCATATAATTCATCTCGCTGCATTAGCGGAATCACTAGCCACAGTTCAGCCATTAATTCACACCATCCAGACAACTCCAATCCCTCATACATTTCTGGTGTTTGGTAATATTCCGGAATCTCTACCACCCATTTTCGCTGCTGCATAAACCTAATCAGCGAATCACTTTCCGTCACCGCCCTTTGCCCAACCAAATGAGTATTCAGCTCCGACACAAAACTATAATGATCATCGCGCTTTAACCAAAGTGCGCCCCCAGCGCTGTCCACAATATCAGAAACAGCACGAATGCAAGACACCCTTAGGTCGTCTGCAGTAGTACCGTTTGCAATGGTCATATTGAGATCCAGCCATTCTTTACGATAATCATATTTATAACTGAAAAAATGCTGGTTAAAAAACACCCGAATCCGCGCTCTCATGCGCCCGGAAAACATTAATAACACCAGTACCAGCAGTGCCCCGGCAATAAAAACAACCTGGCCAAAACGCCCCCAGGCACCACCGAAATCGCGAATATAGTAGCCAACCACTGCCATACAAATGAGATAGACACCCATGGCCAGCAGACCGGTAGTATGAAATACCACACTACGGGATACGAAAATTTTCACAGACCACTCTGGGTTCCTTGCCGCGGCTACCGCAATCAAAGGAACGGCAAGTGCATTTACAGCACCCCTGGCATCCCAGATATAGGGATCAATTCTGCCAAATAACAAGGATTCTGTGTAAAGTACAAAATCATAGGCATAAATAGCACCGATACCAAAGCATAGAAACTTGATCGCCCAACGAAGTTCCAGGCGCGTATTTCTAAACAACTGCTCAACCAAAAACAACACCACAACAGACTGAATAACATGACTCAGTATACGAAAATCAACACCTGCGACCCGATTAATCGCTTCCGCTACGGGGTTCGAAATTTCTGCGACTATGGTGAGCAAACAAAACGCCAGATAGCCCAGCGCCACTGGCCCTAGCCAATGATTCCTTCGGTTATCACGCGTGAAGCTCAGCAAATGCCAGAGGAATGCGCTCCAAATTGCATTTCTTAATACTTCAAGTGCCAGGAAATTCTTTAATGTTATATACTCAACCGTTCCAGCAACTGCGCCAGAAAAAGCCCATACAGTGGATATGCCAACCGCCAGGAGTAACAACCCCCCCTGCAGCCGCCCTCGCCAGCCGGTACAAAGCAGCAGCGTAATAAATGCATAAAATAAGCCTGCTATGATGTAGCTTGCAAAGCCAAAGCTTGTCATTTAGAGTTCCTGCGTTTTCCTTTAAAATAGCTCTAGTATAGCTTAGCTGAAGAGCAGCAGATAAAATGCACACAT
>CBDUGR010000547.1:0-1512 GCA_965366515.1 uncultured Gammaproteobacteria bacterium
GAGCAATCCGCTCAATTACATTGTTTTCCGCTAAATCACCGAGAATTATCGTAAATTCATCGCCGCCAAGCCGGGCCACGGTATCCGTTTCACGGATGCAGTCTTTAAGCCTGTGGGCCGTTTCTTTCAACAGTAAATCACCAATATCATGCCCCAGGGTATCGTTTATCTCCTTGAAATGATCAAGGTCGAGTAGCATCAATGCGACTTGCTTATTACTACGTTTTGCTTTTTTTACTTGCTGGTGAAGACGATCTAGAAAGGTGCGCCGGTTAGGTAGCTGGGTCAGCGAATCGTAATTGGCCATATAAGTCAACTCTTTTGTGACCCGTTTTTGTTCGGCCAAGCTGATATCAATGCGGAATAGCTCTCCTTCGCCTTGTCCCTTATTTAACATGACATAACTGGAAAAAACGGGTATCAACAGACCATTCTTATGCTTTAACTCCTGTTCACCGGCGGGAATCGCGATGCCGGTATTTAACCAAGATTGGTAATCCTGGATCACTTTTTCACGCACATCATCCGGAATAGTCAGATCTTCCAGCTTTCGGCCCACCACCTCTGTTCTGGTATAGCCGTACAGCGTCGTGCTGGCATCGTTCCAATACACCACATTACGTTCCTTATCATAGCCTTGTACGGCAATAGCCGGCAAACTCTCAATCAATTCACGGAAACGCTGCTCACTATGTTTAATCAATAAATCCGCTTTTTTAATTTCTGTCACATTTAGCATGATACCGCGCAGCCAGCGGGGTTCATCATGTTCAACAACCACGCTGACAATATCCCTGAGCCAGATCAGGTCGCCAGATTTAGACACAAACCGGTATTCAAATTCATGATTCTTTTTCAAATGCGTCTGTTCAGCACAGAATTTTATTGCACATTCCCTGTCCTCATGATAGATATGCTCATGCCAGAAGCCGCGTTGCATAATTTCAGCAGAGCTATACCCGAGTATTCTCTCTGTATTGTCGCTCATGTAGGTGAATACAAAATTTGTTGCATCGGCTTCCCATACAATACCATTGGTAGTTTCTACCAAGTTTCTGAAGCGTTTTTCACTGTAACGATAGGCTGCCTCACTCTCCCGGTGGGCCTTCTCAGAGGTTCGAAGACGATAATTCCAATACGAGAAAATAATTATCAGGAACAAAGCACTCGCACCATAGACAGCCAATTCTTTTGGTTGGATGCCTATTGCTGGAATCTGCAGTCCATGCCAGCGATCATAAATGGCATTGTATTCTGCTTTGGTAATATTGATTAACGCTTTATCAATAATACTTCTCAATTCAGTATTACGATGAAACACACCGACCCTGAATTCACTATAGTAATCAGTCTGTCCCGCAAAACTGAGATTCAGTAATCTTTCTTCCCTCATAACATAGCCAGCGGCGCTGGCATCACCAACGAAAGCTTCAGCATCGCCTGCCGCAACCATCTGCAACGCTTGAAGTATCGTTGCGGTGTTAACAACCCGGATATCAGGATGGTCCGCCT
>CBDUGR010000548.1:0-1509 GCA_965366515.1 uncultured Gammaproteobacteria bacterium
TTCCCACATCTGATTTTGCACTGACCTGACTCCCGCCTCAACCACGCATTTCTATTCTTCCCCACGCATGGTGGGATTCCATATAACCAACCCAGCTCCCACTGGACTTAAGCCAGAAAAGGAAACTGAGAATACAGAGAAGAAAGAAGCAACAGAGAAGGGAATAGAAGAGAATTTTCCGAAAAGAGAGCGATTAAGCAGCGCCTGGTTGAATGGCTTGATTCACGTAACACATAATTTTTCACAGACACTGTAACCTTTTTTATTCTTATACGTTAAAGGAAAAGCATGATGAAATACAGAAGTTTCAGTGTATCAAAAAAATCTTTATAAAAAGGAGTTTCCGATGAGAAAGATGTTCATGTTATTAACTGTGTTTGCATTCGTGATGATGTTTTTTGGGACATCAACCGTAATGGCGGGCGGTGATCAGAACAGGGGCGAAATCGGCCAAGGCTCTACCTACGAAAACAACTGTGAAGACCAGCCATGTTTTGAAGACGCACCAATGCCAGGCAGTTCGGCTACGCTGATCATGCAATCTGCAGACGGGACCTCTGAACTTGATGATACTGAAATTCATCATTTACTGTTCATCCGTGAAGAGGAAAAAATGGCGCGGGATGTATATCGTGTTCTGTATGAAAAATGGGGCAACCCTATCTTTGCCAACATTGTAGAAAGCGAACAGGCTCATATGGATGCGGTGGCGAACCTGCTTGTCTTTTACGGGCAAGATGATCCTGTGACGATTGACGCGACTGGTGAATTCAACGACGAAGCTATAGCCAAATTGTATTCGGATCTCGTTGAGCTGGGCTCACAGTCCGAGATTGAAGCGCTCCTCGTCGGTGCCTATATCGAAGAATATGATATCCTTGACATCTGGAAGGCCTACAACGAGACGGACAAAGAACGCATTCTAACACCTAAAGTGAGCGATTTTCAAAAGAAAAGAGTCCTTTAAAATCGGGTAATGTGCTATAATACTTGTTAAAACCTGCCAAGGTAACAACAAGAATAAACACACCCAGAAGGTAAAGGACTCTATGAGCAAACATAACAAAGATTACCGAAAAAATGAACTGAAAATTCGACGTATCGAAGCCACCTCCGACCGGTTGACCGGCAGAGCGGGCCTGGCCCTGTTCGTGGCCTATTTGCACGGCATTGAGATTTTCGATTGGTTCGATCGCTGGTTCGGTTCCATGCGCAAGAGCCGCAAAGGTTTGCCTATTACAGAGCTTTTCAAGCAGGTGCTGTGCTTCTTTGTCGATGGCACCAGCCGGCGGTTGACCTATTTCGATCAGCTTTCCCAAGATGAAGGCTATGCCGGCAGCATGGAAACCGATCAAGCGGACATGGCCTCTTCTCATCAGGCCAAACGGTTTTTCAAGGCTTTTGCCTGGACCCGGGTGTTTTTGTTCCGCAGACTGCTGCAAACCCTTTTTCTTTGGCGCTTGCAGATCACCCGGCCCGAGGTTATCGAGTTGGGTATCGATACGATGG
>CBDUGR010000549.1:0-1505 GCA_965366515.1 uncultured Gammaproteobacteria bacterium
TGCAATGAAAAATTTTTCCCATCAGTCAAAAGAGAAAACGCTGGTAGATCTTAACCAAGCGATACAGAGCACGATCACTGTCGCCACAAACGAGTGGAAGTATGTGGCTGACCTGGAGACTCATTTTGATTCGACTATGCCACTGGTATTTTGCGAGCCAGGTGAAATTAATCAAGTGGTACTCAATATGATTGTTAACGCCGCTCATGCCATTGATGACGCCTCAAATTCAGGCAAAAAGGGTCTGATAACAATACAAACCCGCTTCATCAATGGCTTTGCTGAAATTCATATTCAGGATAATGGAAGCGGCATGAGTAAAGAGGTTAAAGAGCGCGTATTCGATCCGTTTTTTACAACCAAAGAGGTTGGCAAAGGTACTGGGCAGGGTTTGAGTATCGCGCACACCTTTGTCGTAAAAAACCATAATGGCAGTATTAGCCTGGAAACGGATCCGGGAGTTGGAAGCTGCTTTATTATTCGGCTACCTGCACAAACAGAGGAAAATGAATCTGAAAAACTTAGGCAATCGGCAAGCTGATGGAGAACAATCTTGAAACGGTTGGGCAAAGCTAAACGCTAGTCCTTTCTTTATTGATAACGCAACTGAAAAGCTAACAGCTAAATAAAAAGCTATATGAATAATCAACCAGAGTTAGCTGCAAAAATGGACGATCAGGCAGCACCAAACATCACTTATAGGTTAGGTGATTCGATAGCCGCAACCGCGCTACGTAGCCTCGCAACGCCCATTACCCTGGCCATTTTTGCAATGACCCTGCTCGCCTATGCCTACTTCTTTTCCATGGTCAAAGAACAGCATTTAGAAAAAATTGCGCTCTTTTCGAAGGAGCGGGTTAACTATGAATTAGGAATTTTCAGATTGGCGGAGGATAATCTAATCACCGCTAGAAAGCACCTTCTTGATCAACTGGCAGTCGCTGACTCCCAAACTTCATTAAAGCACTTTCAGCAACTCACAGAGCATCTAAAAGACGGGACTTACAGAAGTCCGTTAGCGAACCTCGACAGCCAGCTCAGTCCACAGATATTTGTCTCTAGAAAAACCCGGATTTCGGATCAGGTCGCTCGTACGATATCAGCCTCGGCAACCTCTTTAGGCAAAGATGGGCCAGCATGGCGCAACCGGTTTCCTAATCTCTACTTTGTCGGCAAAGAGGACTATGCAACCATATATTGGGCAGGTGAATTCGTAATTGACAATATGAGTGCGGACTTCACCCACCTGGATAAAGGTTTTTATCTGATCGGCACTCCAGAACAAAACCCTGAAGGGTTAAATAGATGGACCTCCGTATATCTGTCCGTTTCGGGATTAAACAAATGGATGGTCAGTAGTATTACGCCCGTATATCAGAATCAGGCATTCCTTGGCATTCTCGGCCAGGATATCTATCTCGATAATCTCATGACACGCACTATCAAAGATCACCCGGATGGTGCAAATAACATGCTTATCACAGAAAGCGGTAAATTGATTGCTC